>DATHZU010000525.1:0-2651 GCA_035458445.1 Thermohalobaculum sp.
GAAGACGCCGTCGCCGATCTCGAGCACGGAAATGTCGAAGGTGCCGCCGCCCAGGTCATAGACGGCGATGATGCCGCTGCCCTTTTTCTCAAGCCCGTAGGCGAGTGCGGCCGCGGTCGGCTCGTTGATGATGCGCCTGACCTCGAGGCCCGCGATCTTGCCCGCGTCCTTGGTGGCCTGGCGCTGGCTGTCGTTGAAATAGGCGGGCACGGTGATCACCGCCTGGGTGACGGTCTCGCCGAGGTACTTCTCGGCGGTCTCCTTCATCTTCTGCAGGATGTAGGCCGAGATCTGGCTGGGCGAGTACTTCTCGCCGCGCGCCTGCACCCAGGCATCGCCGTTCTTGCCCTCGACGATCTTGTAGGGGACCATCCCCTTGTCCTTGGCGACGACCGGGTCGCTGTTGCGCCGCCCGATCAGGCGCTTGACCGCAAAGAGCGTGTTCTCCGGATTGGTGACGCCCTGGCGCTTGGCGGGCTGGCCGACCAGCCGCTCGCCATCCTCGGTGAAGGCGACCATCGACGGCGTGGTGCGCGCGCCTTCAGCGTTCTCGATCACCTTCGGCTGCGATCCGTCCATGATGGCGACGCAGGAGTTGGTGGTTCCCAGGTCGATACCGATGACTTTCGACATGATGCTTGCTTCCCTTCACTGGCGATCGGCAATCGGGTCCGTGCGCGGCCCCCAAGATTGCCATCCCGTTCTCACATCTGGGTTAAAGTTTGGTCCCGGCGGCTATATAGGCAGCGACCGCCGGGGCTGCAACAGGTGCGATAGGCGAAAAAATCGCACTGGTGCCGGCCCGGCCGCACGCCGTTGCCCGGTCTCATCCGCCTTTCAGCGCGTCGGTGATCCGGGGTTCGTTCAGCAGGTTGGTCAGCTTCTGCGACAGTTCGCGGCCGGTGATGGCGTTGCCGTCCTCGCTGGCGGTGGTGCCGCCCACCGGCGCCTTGCCGCTAGTGCTGCTGCGCCCCAGCATGGCGCCGGACCGGTCGTAGACCGCCGCCTGCAGCCGCCATTGCAGGTACACCCGAGTGTAGGAATCCACCCGCCAGTCCTGGATCCGCACCTCCAGCAGCCGGTCGGTGCCCTGGGCCTGGAAGGCGGCGAGCGAGTCCTCGGCCGGCGTGCCGCGGCGCATCGGCGAGGCGGTTGCGGCAATGCCGGTATCGGCCAGCGCATTGACGATCGCCCCGGTCAGGTCCTCGGCCAGGCCGTTGCCGGACTTGGTCTTGATGTCCTTGGTCTGCGCCCAGGCGCCCTGTTCGGTGCCCAGGAACTGCTCGGATTCCTTGCCCGAGACCACATAGGGCCGGTCGTCGATCACGGTGACCGAGACCCGCTGGTCGCTGTCGAGCCGCAGCGCCACCTGGATCGCTTCGACGTCGTACCTGCTGCCCCCGCCCAACGGGCCGATCTGCGGGGTCGTCTGGCAGGCCGCCAGCAGAAGCGAGGCGGCGAGCGCCGGAAGAAACCGGTGGATCATCGTGCTAGACTTCCCCAATTCATCGTTGTGCGCGCCGACGATACCCGCGGTGGCGGCGCGGAGCAATGGAGGGCGGACGAATGGATGGCCGGGCCGCGCCCGATCGCGAACGCGAGATCATGGGGTTCAGGCTGCTGCCGGGGCTTCTCGACCGCCCGGCGCAGCAGGCGATGGCGGCGGCACTGCACGGCGTCATCGCCGCCGCGCCGCTGGTGCGCCCGGTGACGCCCTGGGGCAAGCCGATGAGCGTGCGCATGACCTCGGCCGGGCGCCTCGGCTGGGTGATCCGGCGCGGGCGCTACGGCTATGCCACGCATCATCCCGAGACCGGCGCCCCCTGGCCGCCGATCCCGCCCATAGTGCTGGAGGTCTGGCGCGCCGTCTCGGGATGGGATGGCGATCCTGACTGCTGCCTGATCAACTGGTACGGCGAAGGGGCCCGGATGGGCCTGCACCGCGATGCCGACGAGGGCGAGGCGGGTTTCGCAGCGCCGGTCGTCTCGATCTCGCTCGGCGACCCGGCACGGTTCCGCATGGGCGGCACCAGCCGCAAGGACCCGACCGAGAGCGTGATCTTGAACTCTGGCGACGTGGTCGTCATGGGCGGCGCCGCGCGGCTGGCCTATCACGGCATCGACCGGGTGATGACCGGCGCCGGTGACCTGCTGCCGGGCGGCGGCCGGATCAATGTCACTCTCAGGGTGGTGCGCGACGAATAATCGGGCATAATCCCGGCTGTCAGAGAGGGAGGTTCACATGCAGATTCTGGCAGTACTGCTCGCCGCCGCGGCCGGGTTCGGCGCCGGCTCGGTTTGGTATATGCTCAACGCCAAGCGCTGGATGGCGGCCGTCGATGGCGGCGAGGCGACGATGCAGTCCAGCAAGGCGCCGCTGTCCTTCGCCATCGGTATCGCTGCCAACCTGATGACGGCGGGCCTGATGCGGCACATCCTCGCCAGCGCCGGCGTGACCGGGGCGGGCGCCGCGCTGATCGCGGGGCTGGGGCTCGGCCTCTTTGCCGTCGCGCCCTGGGTGCTCACCAACTACGCCTTCGCCGGGCGGCCGAAGGCGCTGTGGTGGATCGATGCGGGCCACGTGGTCCTTGCCTGCGCGGCCATCGGCCTGGTGCTGGGGCTGTTCCTCTAGGACGCGCTGCCCCGCGCAC
>DATHZU010000526.1:0-4791 GCA_035458445.1 Thermohalobaculum sp.
AGGCCGCGTCCGGATTGCGCGCAAAATCCGACCTCATCGACACGGCCATGGCGTAGCTGGCCGGCAAGGGCCACGACCCGGTCCACGGCGCCCGGCCCCTGAAGCGGGTGATCCAGAAGGCGCTGCAGGACCCGCTGGCCGAGCTGCTGCTGGGCGGCAGGCTGAAGGACGGCGAGCGGCTGGCGGTCTCGGCCGGGGAGGACGGACTGATCCTGGGCCACTGCGCCGACCCGCCCCCGCCGGCGCGGCCCGGTCGTTCATCGCCAGGCCCGCTCAGTAGAGCCGCGCATCGTGGCTCCAGCTGGACAGGAACAACAGGATGACAGCCAGGACGAGGAGGGTCCAGCCGGCCACGTTGGTTTTCATTTCGACCTGACCGTTCTGCTCCCTTTCTCTCTCTCTTTTGTTTGCGTCGCGCACGAACAGGAAAACAGCCAGAAGCCCCACGGAAACCGCCAATGCGACGCCGTAATTTTTCAAGAAGTCGACCAGAAATATCAAGAAAAGCCAGAGCAACATAAGAAGCATACTTCCCAACATGGCCCCGGACCCTCGCTGGTTGCGGTTGGCAGACCCAGCAGCCGGGAGAGGGGAACTCCACGCATACTGATGCGCGGATAGGGGCATGTTTCCGCCGATCAGGCAATCGAAACCGCGTTCGCCGACCTGGGGGGCACGAGAGTGTCGCCTTTGGCCCGAGTGCCGGCCCGAGGACGCTTTCCGCCCGCGGCCCGCGGCCGGCGCCCGGCGGCGGCGGCGCGGCGGGCGGGGTTTACATTTCCCGCACTCCCGCCGATTTTCTATGTCGCGACACGACGATGCGAGAATTCCAGGAGCGACCCATGCTGCCGATCCGCTCTCCCTTCGACACCTACCGGGCCGGTATCTGGGTCGTGCGGAAGAATGCCGGGCTGGTCGCGGGATATCTGGGCTTGATGGCCGCCGTCGAGATCCTGTTCACGGTCACAGGTCTGGACGCGGCGATCCTGGGGTTGGGGCTGACCGCCATCGGCGTCTACACGCTGGTCTATCTCGTAGCGCTGTTCCTGGTCTCGGCGACGCTGGTCTATCCGTTGCACGCGAGCTTCCTGAGCGACGGCCGGATCACCGGGCTGGCGGCGATCGAGAGCTTCGGGCGGCTGGCGCGGATCGGCTGGCGGCTGTTCGTGATCGGCTTCCTGGGCCTGGTTCCGGCGACCGCCCTGCTGGTCGCGATCACCGCGACCGGCCTGTTCGCCTGGCTGCCGACGGGCGGCGGTTCGGGGATCGCGAGCGGCAGCGGTGTCAACCTGTACATGGCCGCCCTGATCCTGATCTACGGGGGGTCGAGCGGCCTGTCGGTGATCCTGTTCGGCCCGCTGATCCCGGATATCGTGACCGGCAACGACCAGAGGCCGGGGCCGAGCAGCTTTCAGATCGGTAGCAGCCAGTTCGGGCGCATGGCGCAGAACCTGATGGTCGGGCCGGGCCTGGTGCTGGTGATCTACTACAGCCTCTGGTGGGGCATGGTGTCCGGCCCCGAAGGCAGCCTGCCTCAGACCGTGGTCCTGGGCGTGCGGCTGGCGGGGCTCTGCGTCGCCGCCTTCGCCTCGGCGATGACGGCGGCGGTGCTGTCGGACGGCTACCGGCGCTTCGAGGCGGAACGCGCGCGGCGGTGACCGGCCGCGCGCGCCCGGAGCCTGCAAGGTTTCATACCGGAGCTCACGGACTTCACCCGATCCACCATGACCCCTCCCCGGCCCTCCCCTTTCAGGGGAGGGAGGCCAAGCGGCCGATATCGCGGCATGATCCCTCCCCCTGGAAGGGGGAGGTTGGGAGGGGGTCGGGGCGCGAGCCGTGAGCTGCCTTCGTTGGCCGCCGGTTTCAGGAGATCACGAACGGCTTGTCCTTGACCGAGTCGGCGAAGCCCTGGGCGACGGTGCTGATCTCGGCCCAGTGCGGCAGCGCCTTCATGCGGGCGTGCCAGGCCTTGACGTTGGGATAGGCCGACAGGTCGAAGCGGATTATGTCGCCCACCGCCAGCACGCAGGCGGCCAGGTAGTCGGCGATGGTGATCTGGTCGCCGGTCAGGTACTTGCGGCCGTCGCCCAGCCAGTGGGTGTCGAGCAGCTTCAGCCAGTTCGCCGACTTCTCGACGCCCCAGCGGATCGCGCCCTCGTGGGCCTCGTCGCTGCCGCGCTTGTGGTGCGGGAACAGCTGCGGGTAGACCAGGTTGTAGCCCCAGTCCTTGTAGAAATTGGACATGAACCAGTCCATCGCCTCGTTGACCTTGGCGCGCTTCCCGAGGTCCTTGGGGTATTCCGGCAGGTCGAACTTGTCGGCCAGGTATTTCAGGATGGCCGATGATTCGGTCAGCTTCAGGTCGCCGTCCACGAGCATCGGAACCATGCGGTTCGGATTGAGCGAGCAATAGGGCTCCTGGTGGTGGGCGCCGCTCAGGATGTCGACCAGCTCCTCGTCGACCTTCAGGCCCTTCTCGGCGATCAGCAGGCGGACGGGGCGGCTGACGGTCGAGGCGGGGTGCATGTAGAGCTTCATCTTCGTAATCCTCGAATGGGTGGAGACGCGCGAGTCGCGGTCAGGCCGGGAGATTGCGCGCGGACCGGGCCGGCTGCAACGGGAATCTAGCACCGCCGGCGCCGCTGGAAAGGGCGCGCGATCGCTGGCAGTATCGGCGGCGCGAGAAATGCGTGGAGGCGCCATGAAACTGGATATCCGCCCGATGACCGAGGCCGACATGGGCGTTGCCATCGGCTGGGCCGCCGCCGAGGGCTGGAACCCCGGGCGGGCCGACCTGGTGCCGTTCCGGGCCGAGGACCCGGACGGGTTCCTGATGGGCTGGCTGGGGGACCGGCCGGTGGCGGCGATCTCGGTGATCCGTTACGGGGCGGATTTCGGGTTCCTGGGCTTCTACATCGTGGTGCCGGACCATCGCGGCCAGGGCCACGGCATCGCCATCTGGCGCAAGGGCATGGCGCGGCTGGAGGGGCGCGTGGTGGGGCTGGACGGGGTGGTGGCGCAGCAGGCCAATTATGCGCGCTCGGGCTTCGTGCTGGCGCATCGAAACATCCGCCACGGCGGGGTGGTGCGGGCGGAGGCGCCGAAGGACGCACGCCTGCGGGCGGATGCCGGGGCCGCGGAGATCGAGGCTTTCGACCGTGCCTTCTTCCCGGCGCCGCGCGGCCGGTTTCTGCGGGCCTGGCTGGGCCAGCCGGGCCATGTGGTCCGCGCGCTGGTCGAGGACGGCTTGGTCACCGGCTACGGGGTGCTGCGGCCCTGCGGCGAGGGCGCCAAGGTCGGGCCGCTGTTCGCCGCGGGCGAGGCGGATGCGGAGGTGCTGTTCCGGGCGCTGGCCGCCGGGGCGCCGGAGGGGCCGGTGTTCCTGGACACGCCCGAGCCGAATGCGGCGGCGCTGAGCCTGGCGGCGCGATTCGGGATGGCGCCGGTCTTCGAGACGGCGCGGATGTATCGTGGCCCGGCGCCGGACCTGCCGCTGGCGCGGACATTCGGCATCACCAGCTTCGAGCTGGGTTGAGCGGCCCGACCGCCTTGGATGCGGGCTTACCGTCAGCGTTTCGTTGTATGAAAATAATCTTCGACCGAGTCAGGATTGCCCAATTAATACGCAATTCAGCAGGTCAGCTCCGATTTACTTGAGGGAAATTCTTCCAACTCGCGTAATAAAACATTCACCAACATTTTACTCAACTCTCAAGCGAAAAATACTCTATTGCCCAATCTATGCCGCAATCATGAGCAAGATTTCGATCGCATAGAGATTTGGGATGGCTACGGCCAGATTTCGGGGCGGGACCAATATAGTATGACGCTTACCTTCTTCCGGCAGCAACCCAGAACCCTGGGCCATGTGCGCAACCGTCCGGCCGACGGGCCCTATCCGGTTGCGCTGGAGACGCTGTTCCCGCGCGCCCTGAGCACCGAGGCGATTGCCGAGATCCGAAGCTGGCCAGGCTATGCGCCGACGCCGCTGCGCGTGCTGGACCAGTTGGCGGGCGTGCTGGGGGTGGGCGAGGTGCTCTACAAGGACGAGAGCGCGCGGTTCGGGTTGAACTCGTTCCGGCCGCTGTCGGACGGCTATGCCACCATGCGGCTTGTCGCGGACAGGCTGGGCCTGAGCGTGGCGGCGACCCGCGGGGTCTATCCCCGCGCGCAGCTTCAGAACCAGAAGGTGGCCGCGGCCGGCGGCGCCGATGCCGGGCGCGCCGTGGCCTGGGCCGCGCAACAGCTGGGCTGCCAATGCCGGATCTATCTGGAGACGCCGGTTCCCGAGGCCGATGCCAACGCGGTCCGCGCGCTGGGCGCCGAGGTCGTCCGGGTCGATGGCGAAGGCGTGACCGCCGGCGCACGCTGCGCGCGCGACGCGGACGAGCACGGCTGGGTCAAGGTCCCGAACGTCGCGCTGGCCCCGCGCGAGCCTGCATCGCTGTACAAGTTGGCCGGTGCCGCCACCGTCGCGGCGGTGGCGCGCGAGCAGGCCGCTGGGCCGATCACCCATGTCTTCGTACCCGCGAGTTGCGGCGACATGGCGGCGGCGGTGGCGGCGAGGCTGTGGATGGACATGGGCGCCGGGCGGGCGGATGTGACGGTCGTCGAGCCGGAAAACGCCGCCTACCTGCTGCGCAGCGTCCGCCGGAGCCGCGGGTCGCCGGTTGCAGCCTTGCAGAAGGCCATGATGCACGAGGCTGCGAACGGGAACATGCCCGCCGTGGCGTGGGAGACGCTGAGGCGCGCGGCCGCGCATTTCGTCACGATCGGCGAGAACACCGTGCC
>DATHZU010000527.1:0-7876 GCA_035458445.1 Thermohalobaculum sp.
CACAGTTTGGAGATGGAGTGGCGGCAATGAAAACGTACCCACCGTCCAAGGACCGGCGCAATATCGGGAAAGTCGTGTTTCCGATCGAAAAGATGATGCGGGCTCGGGAACTCAGCTCGGGCTGTATCGGCGTGGAGGCAATGCTTGAGAATGATTCCAGTGTCTATACTGCGAATCTTCAGCGGCTTGACCACAAAACCAGGAAAGAACGGGAACAAGACTAAGCCTCCAATACTCACATCTAGACATGACGAATGCCTCTGTCGGGCCCAAATGCACACGCTCGCAGGCCGTCTGAACCGGGTTGCGAATCCCACGGTCAGCCGAGGTTCGCCGCAATCTCTCCTGCTCGAGCCGCACGGCCTCGTGAAAGGTTGCGGGCCTGGCATGGGGCATGCACCCGATCACCTCCGCACCTCAAGAAAACTTTAACGCTTTTTTCCTTTGTTTTCAGTGACCTGCGATCTGTCCAAACGCGGACACCCTTCCAGACGCTCTCTAACCTCCCGCGAGAGCTTGAGAATTCCTCGGCCCGGCCCTAAATTCCGCCACAGGAGGCCCATCGATGTTCGGCATACCCGGAAAACCGCCCGTGACGCTCACCCCCGCCGCGATCCGCCAGATCGAGCGGCTGATGGCCGATGGCGCGGTCAAGGGGCTGCGCATCGGCGTCAAGAAGGGCGGCTGTGCCGGCATGGAATACACCATGGAGCATGCCGCCGAGATCGGCGCCCACGATGCCGTCGTCGAAGACGGCAAGGCCCGGGTGATGATCGCCCCCATGGCCCAGATGTTCCTGTTCGGGACGGAAATCGACTACCAGTCCTCGCTGCTGGAATCGGGCTTCGTCTTCAACAACCCGAATGTGGCCGAGGCCTGCGGCTGCGGCGAGTCGATCAAGTTCAAGGACGCCTAGGTGGCCCTTGGAGAAGAGTTCTCGGCGCATCTGTGCGATCTCTTCGGGGCATTGGGGCCGCTGCGCATCCGGCGCATGTTCGGCGGCGCGGGGCTGTTCATCGACGACGCGATGTTCGGCCTGGTCGCCGACGAGATCATCTACATGAAGACCGACGACGAACTGGCCGGGCATTACGCCGAGGCCGGCTCGCGCCCGTTCACCTATTCCGGCTCGGGAAAGTCGGTCGAGATGAGCTTCTGGCGCCTGCCGGATTCGGCGCTCGACGATCCGGACGAGGCTCTGGACTGGGCACGCCGCTCGCTTGTACCAGCGCAGCAGGCCGCAATGGCGAAACGCGCCGCGAAGGCGCGCAAGGCTGCACGGGCAGGCGGAGCATAACGGGCCATGGAAATTTCAGCACTTAAGGGCGAGCCGACCAAGGTCGTCAATCTGTGGGCCAGCACGGTTCCGGACACGTTCCGCTTTTCCGCCCGCACGATCACGGGTGAATCGGCGACCGGCAGGATCGAGGTGATTCAGCGCCGGCTGTTCGGCTCCACTGCAACCGAGATTCCGCTGCAGGGACAGAACAGCATCCGCAAAAGCTCGGCCTGCCTCAGCTACCGGATCTTCGTCACGCCGGACGAGGACACGACGATCTATTTCGAGACCACGCATGTCGGGCGCCGCAGCATCGTCTGGGTCCTGGGCATTCTCGCCGGGCTGGCGGCCGCTGCTGCCCTGGCGCCCTATGTAATCCAGTTCATCAACGCCCTGTAATCCCGGGCCCGAAATCGACGGAGGCCGCATGACGCGTCGGAAAATCGCCGCCGGAAACTGGAAGATGAACGGCCTTACGGGCGCGCTTGCCGAAATCGACGCTCTGGTCGCGGCAACCCGGGGCACCGGGGCCGAGGTCCTGATCTGCCCGCCCGCAACCCTGATCGCGGCCTGCGCCGCGCGGGCGAAGGGCAGCGCGGTCGCCATCGGGGCGCAGGACTGCCACACGGCCGCCAGCGGCGCCCATACCGGCGACCTCGCGGCCGAGATGATCGCCGATGCCGGCGCCAGCCATGTGATCGTCGGCCATTCCGAGCGCCGGGCCGACCATGGAGAGACCGACGCCCTGGTACGCGCCAAGGCCGAAGCCGCCTGGCGCGCGGGTCTCGTCGCCATCATCTGCGTCGGCGAGACCGAGGCCCAGCGCGATGCAGGCCAGGCGCTGGACGTGGTCGGCGGTCAGCTCGACGGCTCGGTGCCGGAGGGTGCCACCGCCGCGAACTCGGTGATCGCCTACGAGCCGGTCTGGGCCATCGGCACCGGCCGCACGCCGTCGCTGGCCGACATCGCCGAGATGCATGATTTCATGCACACCCGCCTGACCGCCCGTTTCCCGGATCAGGGGGCGGGCATGCGCCTGCTCTATGGCGGCTCGGTCAAGCCCGGCAACGCCGCCGAGATTTTCGCGGTGTCGAACGTGGATGGCGGTCTCGTCGGCGGCGCCAGCCTCAAGGCATCCGACTTCGCGACCATCGTCGCGGCGGCCGGATAGGGCCGGAAAGCGAAACGCCCGGCACCGGGCCGGGCGTTCCGTGCTGCCGTGGCGGCTGGCTCAGCCCATCAGGGCCTTCGCCTGCCCGGCCCAGTCTTCCCGGAAGCACCGCCCCCTGACCGAACGCAGATTGACGTCGATCCAGGCGAGATCCTCGTGCGAGAAGCCGGCAAGCTGCCAAAACTGGTAGACACCCAGCCCGTTCAGCTGGCGCGCCAGCCCAGGCCCGATGCCCTTGATCGCGGTCAGGTCGTCGATCCGCTCCGGGGCGATCACCATCAGCGTCGCGGGAACCTCGGGTTCGTTGGATACAACCGGCCGGGCGGTCTCGACCGGATCGGCGATCGCGATCTCCTGATCGATAACGGGCTCGGACGGCGCAATCTCGACCGCGCGCGCCGGCTCGGCAGCTGCCGCGGGCTCGACGGTCAGCGTGGCCTCGAAAGGCGTCACCGTCGCGGCACCTGCGAAGTTGTTCGACGGCGTCGAAGTGTCGGAACAGCGCCATTCGACGCCGAACATCGGCGTCATGCGCCAGAAGCTGGCCCAGAACTCGAAGGCCGCCATCGCCGGGCCGTTCAGAGGGTCGAAGGCGCCAGCAGGTTTGGTGAACATGTGGAATCCTCGTGGATGCTGCACTTGCGAACAATCTACGGGAAAAATGCTGCAATGCAATATTTTTCTGCAGGCCGGGTGAGTCAATTTGACAGCCGAAGCGCCCCGCCCGAGAAAGGCATCGGAGGTCTCCCGCGTGCACATCGAACGATTTGCCCCCAGCCCGACCGGCGAGCTGCATCTGGGGCATGCCTATTCCGCCCTGCTGGGCTGGCGCGCCGCCCGGGCCGCGGGTGGCCAATTCCTGTTGCGGATCGAGGATCTCGACCAGGGCCGGGTGCGGGCGGAGTTCACCGAAGGAATCTACCGCGACCTCGCGTGGCTCGGGATCACCTGGCCACTGCCGGTGCTGTTCCAATCCACCCGCCTGCGCGCCTACAGGGACGCGCTGGAGCGTCTCTCGGCCCGCGGCCTGACCTACGCCTGCACCTGCACCCGCCGCGACATCGCCGAGGCCATCGCAGCGCCGCAGGAGGGCGTCCCGGCACCGGGCGCCGACGGTCCCGTCTATCCCGGCACCTGCCGGGCCCGGGGCCACGCTCCCGGCCCGGACGCCGCGATCCGCCTCGACATGCGCCGCGCCGTCGCGGCGCTGGGCGAGGGCGCTATCGCAGCTCTCGGCTTCGAGGAAACCGGCTCCGGCCCGGACGGCCAAACCGGCCGGATTCGCCTCGACCCGCAGGCACTGATCGAGGGCACCGGAGACGTGGTCCTGGCGCGGCGCGACGGGGCTCCGGCCTACCACCTCGCCGTGGTGGTCGACGATGCGTGGCAGAATGTCACCCATGTGACCCGGGGCCGCGACCTGTTCCCGGTCACGCCGATCCATCGCCTGTTGCAGGCGCTGCTGGAGCTTCCGGTGCCGGTCTACAACCACCACCGGCTGATCCGCGACGGCGGCGGAAAGCGGCTGGCCAAGCGCGACCACGCCCATTCCATCGCCCTGCTGCGCGACCAGGGCCTGAGCCGGACCGACATCCTGGCCCGGCTCGGCCTGGATTGAGCGTCAGTTCTCCTCGCGCTGCAGCTGCTGCATGAACCGTTCGTTCGGACGCTCGGCCCGCCCGGAGAAGACGGTGCGCAGGATACCCGGCGCCAGCAGCGACAGCGGATTGACGCTGATCTCCGGCGCCTGCATCGTCCCGCCGACCGAAAAGGTCATCGCCGTGATCCCCTCGTCCTTGCCGCCCGACAGGATCGTGCCCAGCAGCGGAATGTTGTTCAGCAACCCGGTCAGGGCATAGGCGGGAGAGATCACCCCGACCAGGTCGATCTTGCCGGTGTTCTCGTCGACCTCTCCCTCGGTCTTGATCGCCAGCAGCTTGCCCTTGGCAGTGGCGTCGTCCAGCAGCAGCCTGCCGCCGCCATATTCGAAGGGCAGCCGCACGCTGTCGAAATAGAGACCCCCGCTTTCCTTCGCCGCCACGGCCGCATCGGTGACGCCGCCCTGATCCAGGATCGTCGTGAAGGTCCCGGTTCCATGAACGGTCACATCGCTGATGTTCGCCAGCCCGGTCATGTCTGTCGCCTCGTCGGGCGCCAGGATCGCCTTCATCCGCAGCGTTCCGCCGCGCGCCGAGGCGAACAGGTTGGCCGCTGCCATGAACTCGCCCGCCTGATCCGAACTCACTTCCAGCCTGCCCGGTTCGTCGCCGTTCCGGGTGTAATCGGCGGCAAAGGCGACGCGGCCGTCGGCCATGCCTTCCAGATGCGCGCTGCGGTCGAAGGCCGTGCCCCGGCGGTAGGTGCCGCTGGCCGGGCGCGCCACGATCCTGGGGGTCACCGTCAATTCGTCCAACTCGAATGCCATGTCGATAGGTTCGGACCGGTCTCCGCCGGGCCCGTCCGGCAATCCGTCCAGCACCGCCAGATCGACCCGGCTTCCGGTCAGCTTCACCAGATAGGCGTCCCCGGCTCCGCGCCGGACCTCGGCACCGATATCGGCGAGACCCAGATACTGCGCCCGCGCGACATTGGCGCTGCGGATATAGCCCTCGCCGCCGAACTCGACCGCGCCGTTGGCGACCAGATCGTGGGTGTCGAGCGTGAACCGGTCGACCCTGACGCCGCCATCGCCAAAGCTGCCCGCGGCGTCCAGCTTGCCGCGCGCGCCGGGCGGCTTGGTCCAGCCGAGCTCCGGGATCTCGATCCGGGCGGGCCCGATGTCTGCGCTGACCTGGAAGGCATATTCCGGCGTGCCGGTCTGCTCCAGCGTCAGCGTCATCGGCGCTTCGCCGTCCGCGAAGTTCCGGTCGCCGATGTTGAACTTGGCCAGCAGCGCAGGGGTCGCGTTGCCCCGGAAGGTCATCGCCCGGTTGCTTTTGCCGCGCCCGTAATATTCGTTCCAGTCGATCGCCATCGCCCGGCCGTCGATCGAGGCATCGCCGGCGAAATGCATCTCGCTGATATCGGCATCCAGCGCCACCTCGCCCGCGGCGACATCGACCGAGTTCCCGTTCGGCAATACGAACGGCATCCGCAGATCGCGCAGAACCGCATTGGCCGACACCTCGACATCGTTCAGCTTCAGAGCCGAGATCAAGGGAAAGTCCAGCCGTGCGATCACCTCGGAGTTTCCCTCGACCACCGCCGGATCCAGCCCCAGCTTGCGCGTCAGGCCCAGCGGCTCCTCGTCGATCAGGGTCAGGACGCTTGCCGTCGGTCCAGCGGCCCTCAGCGTCACCACGGCCGGTGTCGATCCGGCATTCAGGTCCGGGATCTCGATCTCCGAGCCGTCCAGGCGCACCGGCGCCCCCGCGACCGGCTCGACCTCGCCCGCATCCATCAGCAGGTGAAAGCTGTCCAGCGTCAGCGCACCGCGTCCGCGCGCGTTCCGGATCGGCGACATATCCTCGAGATAGCTCGAGTCCAGGCCCGAATAGGCGAAATCCAGCGCCAGTTCCGGCTCGCGCCCGATGAACCGCATCTGCGCTACCAGTTCGCCGATATCCGCGCGGGTGATATTCTTGGATATCCATTCGCGGACACCCGGCACCGCCGTGACCGGCCAGTGCGCCAGCAGTCCCTCGACCGTCACATTGCGCGCGCCCGCACGCAGATCGGTGTGCCAGACGTCCTCCGCCAGCCGCGCCGTCCCGGTGACGTCGAATACCAGGTCGCCGCGCCGCAGATGCGCCTCGCCGACATCGATTCGCATCGGCTCGAGCGCCATCCGCGCCACGATCTGCCCGCCGTCGAACGACAGCGGGTCGGCGAAAGCCGCGGGGAGATTCAACCGGATCTGCGCGATCTCCAGCTGTCCCGCCAGCCCGGCAACCTCGCCGCCGCCGTCGCGGATGAGATCCGCGAATCCGGAGAGCCGCGCATCCAGCGCCTGCGACTCGAGATCGAACCTGGTGACGAGCATCCGCTCGAGCCCCGGCTCGTAGGAAAATCCCAGCCTTGCCCGGCGAATCGGCTGCCCGTCATCGCCCAGCGCCAGAATTCGTCCTGCCCCCACGTCCAGTTCGCCGGTCAGCCCCTCGATGGTGCCGCCATCATGGACCGTGGCGGCGAGCCGGCCCGAGAGCGGCGCATCGAACAGGCGCAGCCACTCCATCTGGTCGATCTGCTCGGCCAGGTGCTCGGGCCGCAACTGGTCGAATCGCCCGGTGACCCGGGTTGCGCCCGCGCCCTTCCGGCGCTCGGCGATCACCACCAGCGCCGCTCCGTCCTCGCTCGCGTCCTCCGCCAGATCACCGGAGGCATCCGCCAATCCCACGTCCAGCCGCACCCTGGCACCGTCGGCCAGGCGGAACACGCGCAGGTCGGCGCGCCTGGTGCGCCAGATGCGGGCGGCGGCCTCGTTCTCATAGGTCAGGGCCGCGTCCAGGATATCGATCCGCGACAGCCGCGACACCTCGGGTGCCGGCTCGACATCGCCGACGAACCCGCCGATCACGCGCTCGACGGCCTCGAATTGCAGCTCGGCCGCGTCCGAATCGCCCGCGCCTCCGGAAAGCGCGGCGAATTCCGTTCCCAGCCCGAATCGCAGTTGCCCGTCCGCAGTCAGCAGGAACCGCGCCTCGGGACCGATCACCGCGATCCGCTGCGGCCACAGCCGCCCGGCGATCAGGTCGCCGGCGCCGAAGCTCGCGGCAAGCCTGGGGATTGCGAACAGCACCGCGCCCTCGGTGTTCTCCACTCGGACATCGAGAAATTGCAGACCCGACGGCTCGCCCTGTTCGCCGAGCGTCAGGATGAAATCGCCGGCCTGCACCCTGACCCGCGACGATTGCTCGTTGAACATCCGGGCGGCGACCTCGGCGACCGCCGGCAGGTGGATCGGACCCTGGGTCAGGCGAAGATAGACCAGCCCGAGCAGCACAACCGCCAGCCCGGCGGCCGAGAGCGCCAGGTGCAGCATCGACCAGACCGGCCCCAGGACAAGGTAGGCCAGCCGCGAGCGCCTGGGCGGCCGGGCACGTTTCTTGATCCTGGCCAGAAATGCCATGCGCCCTCGTCTGTCCGCGCCTTGCCGTCTGTGATCAGCCGGTTAAGTTGGGGTGCCTAAGTTGTACAGCAAGCAGGTCCGATTCAAGTCTGCGCGACCTCACCGGTTCCAGGAGACCCCCCCGCCGTGACCGCCACCGCCGCTCCCGAGCCGGGCCAGCCGGCCCCCGACTTCACGTTGCCCGCATCCGGCGGGAGCGAGATCTCGCTATCGGGTCTGATCGGCCGCAAGGTCGTGCTCTACTTCTACCCGAAGGACGACACGTCCGGCTGTACCGCCGAGGCGCTCGACTTCACCGCCGCCGCCGAGGATTTTCGGGCCGCGGGCGCAGTCGTGATCGGGGTGTCGAAGGATTCGG
>DATHZU010000528.1:0-2814 GCA_035458445.1 Thermohalobaculum sp.
CTCGGCGTTGCGGATCAGCGCCGCGCCGTCGCGGATGAGTTGATTGCAGCCACCAGCGCGCGGGTCTTCCGGCGCGCCGGGGCAGGCCATCGCTTCGCGGCCCTGTTCCAGCGCGTAGCGCGCGGTTATCAGGCTGCCGGAGCGCACCGCTGCCTCGACCAGCACGACACCGCGCGACAGACCGGAGATCAGGCGATTGCGGCGCGGGAAGTGGCGGCTGGTCGGCTCCATCCCCATCGGGCATTCCGAGACCAGCGCGCCCGCCTCGGCGATTCTGGCGGCGAGCCGGTCGTGCTCGGGCGGGTAGATGTGGTCCACGCCGCCAGCCATCACGGCGACGGTCCCAGCCTCGATGGCCGCCTCATGCGCCGCCGCGTCGATGCCGCGCGCGAGGCCGGAGACGATCACCTGTCCGGCCGTACCGAGGTCGCGCGCCAGGTTGCGTGCGGTGCGCAGCCCCAGCGCCGAGGCGTTTCGTGCGCCGACGACGGCGACCGCAGGGCGTTGCAGGATCGCCAGGACCCCCGACACCCAGAGGACCGGTGGCGGATGGTCGATGGCGGCCAGCAGCGGCGGATAGGCGGCCTCTCCCATCAGAACCAGCTGCGCCCCGGCGGCCTGCCCCGCGGCCAGCTCGGCTTCGATCTCTGGCATCGGGCAGGGTGAATAGCCCTCGCGCCCGCCAGCCGAGGCGAGCGTCGGCAGGGCGTCGAGCGCGCGGGCACCGCTGCCAAAGCGGCGCAGCAGATGCGCATAGGTGCGCGGTCCCACATTGGCGCTGCGCGACAGGCGCAGCCGGGCGATGCGCTCGGCCTCGGGCAATTGCGTGGCGACGGGGGTGCTGGAGTCGGCAAGGGCTGTGGCGGGCATCACTGGTCTCTCCGGTGTTTGACCAATGAGAGAACCCACGCGGTTAATTGCGGGTTAAGGCGCGCGCTCCTTGCCCGCGCCGATCCTGGGTTCCTCGCCTTTCAACAGTCGCCGGATATTGTCGATGTGGCGCAGCCACACCAGCGCGCCAAGGATGATCGCCAGCAGGACCGCTTCCCACCGCCCGAACAGGATCAGCCACAGCGGGCCCGAGGCCGACGCCACCAGAGCGCCCACTGACGAGATGCGGCTGAGCTTTGCCGCCACCAACCATGTCACGCAGACCGCCGCCCAGCTCGGCGGGTGGATCGCCAGCATGATTCCCAGCCAGGTCGACACCCCCTTGCCGCCCCGGAACTTCAGCCAGACCGGGAAGCAATGCCCGAGGAAGGCGCCCAGCCCCGCCAACTGGCCGGCGAGATCGCCCCAGAGGCTCAGGAAGACCGCAACCGGGATGGCTCCTTTTGCCGCATCCAGCAGCAGGGTCATCGCAGCGGCCTTCTTGCTGCCGGTGCGCAGCACGTTGGTGGCGCCGATATTGCCCGAGCCGATCTTGCGCAGGTCGCCCAGCTGGAAAATCCGCGTCACAATCAGACCGAAGGGAATCGACCCCGCCAGATAACCGCAGGCGAGGGCCGTCAGAAGCCAGGGCAGCGCGCGTTCGAACCCCATGATGTGGTGGAACATGGCCTTTACTCCCCGAAGACGCGGGTGCCGCCGACCCAGGTTCCCCTGACCTTACCCTGCATCCTCTGCCTGTCGAAGGGTGTATTTTTCGAGCGCGACCTCAGCTCCGCGCGGTCCAGCACGAACGGCGCGTCCGGATCGAACATCACCAGGTCGGCGGGTGCGCCGGCTTGTAACCGGCCGCCAGGCAGGCCCAGGATGCGCGAGGGCGCCAGCGAGGCCGCTTCGAACAGGCGCAGCAGCGACAGGTGCCCGGCATGGACCAGCCGCAGGCAGGCCGGCAGGAAGGTCTCGAGCCCGACGGCGCCGGTGGCCGCTTCCTCGAAGGGCAGGCGCTTGGCCTCCTCGTCCCAGGGCAGATGCGACGAGACGATCACGTCGATCAGCCCTTCGGACAGGGCCGAGACAACCGCCTCGCGGTCGGCCTCGGCGCGGAGCGGCGGCGCCAGCTTGAAGAAGCTGCGGTAGTCGGCGATGTCGAATTCGTTGAGCGTCAGGTGGTGGATCGAGACCCCGGCGGTCATGCCGAGCCCGGCATCCTTGCCGCGGGTCAGCGGAACCAGCGCCCCGGCGGTCGACAGCATGTCGGCGTGATAGCGCCCGCCGGTGCTCTCGACCAGCGCCAGGTCGCGCTCGAGCATCATCCGCTCGGCGATGGCGGGCACCGAGGGCAGCCCCAGCCGCGAGGCGAACTCGCCCGCGGTGGCGCAGGCGCCCCGGCTCAGCGCCGGCTCCTGCGGGTGGTGCACCACCAGCGCATCCAGCGACTTCGCGTAGGCCATGCAGGCGCGCATCACCTTGGCATCGGCCAAGGGATGGTCGGCATCGGTCAGCGCCACGGCGCCCGCATCCAGCAGGAACATCTGCTCGGTCATCTCGGCGCCCTTCAGCCCGCGCGTCAGCGCCGCCATGGCGTGGACCCGCACCGGCGACACCTCGCGGGCGCGGGCCAGCACGAACTGCACCAGCGCCGGATCGTCCAGCGGCGGGCTGGTATCGGGCTGCGAGACGAAAGTGGTGACGCCCCCGGCGGCGGCGGCGCTGCCGGCCGAGCGGTAGCCCTCGCGGTGCCGCGCGCCAGGGTCGCCGACAAAGACCCTCATGTCCACGATGCCGGGCGCCAGCGGAAGGCCGCCGCAGTCGACCACCTCGCCGTCGGATGGGACGGGCGAGGCGCCCTTCACCAGCTCGGCAATCTGCCCATCCTCGATCTTCAGCGCGCCCGGTCCGTCATAGCCGGTAGCCGGGTCGATGAGG
>DATHZU010000529.1:0-2913 GCA_035458445.1 Thermohalobaculum sp.
GCCGCAGGGACCCCTCACCGCCGCCTCCGTGCCGCCAGCCACAACCCGGTCAGCGCCAGCGCCGCCAGCGCCAGCCCGGCGAAGCCGGTGATCAGCCACAGCGGCAGCTCCAGGTCCTGGGTGACGTCGCCGCGGGTCGCCTGCAGCGCGGCGTCCTCCAGCAGCAGCCAGCCGGCGGCGGCGGCGAAGGCGGCGACCGCCAGCGCCCAGAGCCGCTCCAGCAGCCCCGCCAGCACGGCCGGCAGCCGCGCGATCAGCAGGTCCACCCGCACCAGCCCGGCCTCGGCGGCCCGGGGCAGGGCGGCCAGCACCATCACCATCATCGCGTAGCGGCTGACCTCGATGGCGCCGGGGATCATCAGGTTCACCGCCTGCCCGGTCGCGTCGAACAGCGCCCGCCCGGCCACGTTGACCGCCACCACGGCGAACAGCACGGCCAATGCGGCGAGGGCAATTCCGTCGCAGAGGCGCAACAGGCGCGTCACGGGCGGCACCGGGTCATTTTGCACCGGCCCCGCCGCCGGGTGCCTCCCTCCCCCCGCCGGGGGAAGGGATGGAGAGGGGGTGCCGGGCCGGATGGGTCCGGGTCACCCCTTCAGCTCGGCCTTGCACTCGGCCACATAGCCCTGGACCTTGCCGTAGGTCTCGGTCCCCGGCAGGCCCTGGTCGTCCAGCTCCTTCAGATAGGCGGCGGTCGCCCGGTCGGCGGCGGCCTGGAAACCGGCCAGCGCCGCGCCCTCGATCTTGTGGATCGTGCCGCTGGCCTTGGTCGCCTCGAGCCCGACGACATCGCCCCGGTCGAAGCCCTGCCCGGCGATGCGGGCCCATTTCTGGCCGGAATTGTCGTCGATCACCTTCTTCAGGTCGGCAGGCAGGCCGTCGTACTTGGCCTTGTTCATGGTCAGCACGAATGCGGCGGCGTAGAAGCCGAACTCGGTGTGCTGGTCCGAGACCTCGTCCACCCGGAAACCCTTCACCGCCTCCCAGGGCAGCATGAAGCCGTCGATGGTGCCGCGCTGGATCGATTCGTAGATCGCGGGCGCGGGCATGCCCACCGGCTCGGCGCCCAGCTCCTCCAGCAGCTTGGCGATCACCGAGGTCGGGCGCCGGATCTTCAGGCCCTGCAGATCGGCCAGCGAGGTGACCGCCTTGCCCTTGGTGTGCAGGTGGCCGGGGCCGTGGGTGTGGACGAACAGCACATGGGTCTCGCCATACTCGGCATCCAGCGCCCCCGAATCGTAGAGCTTCTGGAAGGCGCAGGAACCCACCTCGGCGGTCTCGAACAGGCCCGAAAGCTCGACGATCTGGCTCAGCGGGAAGCGCCCGGCGGTGTAGCCCTGCAGCGTCCAGGCGATATCGGCGACGCCGTTCTTGGCGTTGTCATAGCCCTCCGGCGCCTTGCCCAGGGTCTGGGCCGGGAAGATGGTGACGTCGATGCGCCCGCCGGACTGCTCGCGCACCGTGTCGGCCCAGGCGGTGAACAGCTCCTGGTTCTGCCAGCTTGCCGGCGGCATGAAATGGGCGAGGTTCAGGTCCACCTCGGCGGCCTGGGCGGGCAGGGCGAGGCAGGCGGCGAGGCCGAGGGCGGCGGTGGTGCGTTTCATGGTTTTCCCCTGTTTGGCGGACGGCGCGGCAGCGCTCGCCCGTTGATACACCCCGGCGAACGGGAATCAAGCGGCGAGCGCGATCCGAAGCCGGCCGAATCCGCCCCGCAAAACGGGTGCAACCGCGGCGCGGACGGGTTATTGACAGCCCGGCGGCCAGGGGTCCATCTGCCGCCAGCAACCGAAAGCCGCGATGCCCGAGCCCGCAACCGACCTCCGCCTCGTCATCTTCGATGTCGACGGCACCCTGATCGACAGCCAGGCCTTCATCCTGGCGGCGATGCGGCGCGCCTTTGCCGCCGCCGCCCTGCAGCCGCCGCCGGACGCCGAGACGCTGGGGATCGTCGGCCTGTCGCTGCCGCGGGCGATTCAGGCGCTGGTGCCCGGCCTGCCGGGGCCGGATCGCGACCGGCTGGTCCAGCTCTACAAGGACAGCTTCCTGGCGCTGCGCCAGGAATCCGGCGGCGAGGCGCAGTCGCCCTTCTACCCCGGCGCCCGCGAGGCGATCGAGCGGCTGGACGGCGCCGGCTGGCTGTTGTCGATCGCCACCGGCAAGGCGCGGCGCGGGCTGGATCACATGCTCGACAGCCACGGGCTCAGACCCTTGTTCATCGGCACCCAGACCGCCGACGACGCGCCCTCGAAGCCGCATCCCGGCATGGTGCTGAACTGCCTCGCCGCCACCGGCGCCCCGGCGCACCGTGCGGTGGTCGTGGGCGACACCGAATACGACATGGCCATGGCGCGTGCCGCCGGGGCGCGGGCCATCGGCGTGCGCTGGGGCTATCACGGCCCGGACCGGCTGCTGCGCGGCGGCGCCGAGCATATCGTCGACGATTTCGCGGCGCTGGATGCGGTGCTCGAGGGGCTCTTGGCATGAAACGGTTCTGGACCGCGGTCACCGTGGTGCCCGAGGGCGATGGCTTCGGCGTCCGCCTCGACGGCCGGCCCCTGCGCACCCCGGCCAAGGCGCCCTGCCTGATGCCCTGCCGCGCGCTGGCCGAGGCGGTGGCCGAGGAATGGGCGGCGCAGGGCGAGGATGTGCGGCCCTCCACCATGCCGCTGACCCGCGCCGCCAACACCGCCATCGACCGGGTGGCGCGCGAGTTCGATGCCGTCGCCGACGCCGTCGCCGCCTATGGCGGCTCGGACCTCATCTGCTACCGCGCGCCCCATCCGCAGGGGCTGGTGGCGCGGCAGGCCGAGGCCTGGGACCCGCTGGTCGACTGGGCCGCCGAGGCGCTGGGCGCCCGGCTGCTGCTGGCGGACGGCGTCATGCATGTGGCCCAGCCCGCAGCCAGCCTGTCGC
>DATHZU010000530.1:0-2537 GCA_035458445.1 Thermohalobaculum sp.
GTTCGGCGCCTTGGCAGTGGGTGACGACGCATTGGCCATCGGCGTCGATGCGATAGCCAACTCGACCGGCGGCACCAGCGCGATCGCGCTCGGCGACGGCGCCTCGGCGACCACGACGACCGGCACGACCAGCATCGCCATCGGCGAAGGTGCCACATCGACCGGGTCGGTCGCCCTTGGCGCAGGCGCGTCGGCGGCCAACGGTGGCACCGCGCTCGGCGACGGCACGTCGGCTCTGTTTGCCGGCTCCACTGCCGTCGGCGAGAACGCGGCTGCGCTGGCTAACAACGGCACGGCGGTGGGGTCGGGTGCTACCGCCGCCAGTCCGCAGGCAACCGCTCTCGGCACAAATACCGCCGCGGGGTCAAACGCCACCGCGGTTGGAAATGGCGCCACAGCCGGATGGTCGAGTTCGACCGCCATCGGTGCGGGCGCGACGACTTCCCGCGCGAACCAGGTGGTGCTCGGCACGGCGACCGAGACCTACACCCTGCCCGGCCTGACCTCGGCTGCGAGCCGGGCGGCGCAGTCGGGGCCGGTCGAGTTGGTCACCACCGACGCGGACGGCAATCTCGCAACCCTTGGCGGCGGGTTTTTCGCGGGCATCAGGGGGATGATGGACGACATCGACGAGAACCGTGAGGGCATCGCCATGGCGATGGCGCTGGAGGCACCCTATGTGCCGCCGGATCAGACCTTCGCGATGAGCGCCGGTGGCGGCTTGTTCCGGGGTTCCGGGGCGCTGGCGATGTCGGGCGCCTTGCGGCTCAGCGACAACATTCAGGTGGGCCTGGGGGTTGGCTATGGCCTGCAGGAGCGGAGCGTCGGTGGCCGGGTTGGCATGACGGTCACATGGTGACGGCGTGGCCTGTATGAGCGTTTTGCGCTCGCAAAATAGTCGACGGCGGCGTCAGGGCCTGGCAGCCGCCGTCTTGATTTTATTGTCACATGCAGCCTGTGCCTATGGGCAGGAGGCTCCGGCCCCGCCGGACCGGTTTGAAACTGCGCGGTTGGTCTGGACGACGCTGATCGCGCTGGATCATGCCAACAGAACAGGCAACTATTCGGTGCTGCGCGACCTTGCAGCGCCAGGCTTCCGGAAGCGCAACGACCCGGCGCGGCTGGCCGGAATTTTCGCGAAGATCAGGGAACAGGATCTCGGGCTTGGCCGGGTCGTGCTGTCGGTTCCGGTCTATTCGGAGCCGCCGACCGTGCTGGAGAGCGGGCATTTTCAGGTGATCGGCAGCTTCCCCGCGCGGCCGGTCGGGGTCAGGTTCGAGCTGCTGTTCGAGCAAGCGGAGGGCGCCTGGCGGCTTTTCGGTATTTCGGTCGGACCCGCGCCGGCTGAAGAAACCCCGGGCGCAGACGGCACGCCGCGCCTGCCCAAGCCAAAGCCCGAAGCATCCGGCGGCTGAAGCCGGGCAAAAGGCGCGCCGGCTGCGGGCGCCCCAGCGGGTTCAGGCGAAATTGCGCTCGAAAACCGCCCGGCTCACATCGGCGCGGCGCAGGCCCTGGGCCGCGAGCTGGGCGTCAGTACGGTTGTTCATGCGCTCGAAATCGGCAGCTGTCTGGTGGGCGGCGGCGATCGAGACGAACAGGTCGCCGATCTTGGCAAGGGTGCCGAAAAGCCCGAATCTGAAGCCGGGGCGCGAAAGGATCGTCGTGGTCATGGCGGGGTCTCCAGTGATACGGCGCAAGGGCCCAACGTGGCCCGCGGTCCCGCAACACCTGGTAAGCGAAAGGGAATATTGCAACGCACAATAAAGCAATGCTGCATTGCATCACATGCAATCCCCGGCATCTGCCCCGCGCATGCCGCGCCCAGAGCGGGCGTCAGGGCATCGGCACGTCCGTCACGTATTTCGGCACCTGATAGCCCTTCTGCACCGCGGGCCGCCCGGCGATTTGCACATACCAGTCACGCACGTTGGGATACTGGTTCAGGTCGATCTGCTGCCACTCGAACCGGCTGATCCAGGGCCAGATCGCCATGTCGGCGATCGAGTAGTCGCCGGCCACGAAATCGCGCCCGTCGAGCCGGCGGTCGAGCACGCCGTAGAGCCGGTGCGCCTCCTTGGTGAAGCGCTCCTCGGCATAGGGTGCCTTGCCGGGATTGTATTTCACGAAGTGATGCACCTGGCCGAGGAACGGGCCGATCCCGCCCATCTGCCACATCAGCCATTCGATCACCCGCCAGCGCCCCTCGCCGACATCGAGGAACTTTCCGTACTTGTCGGCGAGGTACAGCATGATTGCACCGGACTCCATCAGCTCGATACCCGCCTCTCGGTCGATGATCGCCGGGATCTTGTTGTTCGGTGCGATTTTCAGGAAATCCGGCTCGAACTGCTCGTCCTGGCCGATGTTGACCGCATGCGCGGTATACGGAACCCCCAACTCCTCGAGAAGGATCGAGACCTTGCGGCCATTGGGCGTGGTCCAGGTGTAGAGGTCGATCATCGGCGGCAGCCTCGCATTTCGGATTTGGATGGCCGCTCGGGCGAACGGCGCAAGGTGGGCAGGGCGTCCGGTGATCT
>DATHZU010000531.1:0-8356 GCA_035458445.1 Thermohalobaculum sp.
CATTGTGTCAGGAGGTCCGGACGGCTCCTGACAGCGTGCTGTCAGGAGGCGTATGCTAGGTACACGGAAGCCCCGAAATTGCCCTGATGCGAGGAACCGATGCGCCGCGCCGACCGCCTGTTCGAGATCATCCAGCACATGCGCCGCAGGCCGACGATTCGTGCGTCTGACCTTGCGGAAGCGCTGGAGGTCTCGGAGCGCACGATCTACCGCGACATCCGCGACCTGATGGCCTCTGGCGTTCCCATCGAGGGCGAGGCTGGCGTCGGCTACGTGCTGAAGGCCGGGTTCGACCTGCCGCCGCTGATGTTCAAGGAAGCCGAGATCGAGGCGCTGGTCCTGGGCGCGCGGATCGTCGAGACCTGGGCGGACGCAGACCTGGCCGAAGCCGCGACCGACGCGATCGCCAAGATCGAGGCGGTGATCCCGGACCGGCTGCGCGGCTATATGGCCGAGACCGCATTGCTGGCACCGTCATCCTGGCGCATGGAGCCGGTCGGCTTCGACGTTGCGCTGATCCGCCGGGCGATCCGGAGCCGGCTGAAGGTCCGGTTCGGCTACAGCGACGTGCTGCAACAGCAATCCGAACGCACGGTCCGGCCGCTGTCTCTGGCCTTTTTCGGGCCGGTCTGGATCCTCGCGGCCTGGTGCGAACTGCGCCAGGATTTCCGCACCTTCCGGCTGGACCGGATGACGGGTTTCACTGTGACCGACGAGACCTTCCGGCCCGAGCGCGGCAAGACCCTGCACGACTTTCTCAAGCGTCCGCAGACCTGGACCCGCAGCGCCCTGCGTGCCACGGGCCACGGCGACGATTGAAGGTTGTGCGGCGCCAGCCTCACCGCCCCAGGAACCGCCTCAGTGCCGCCAGGGTCTTCTCACTGGTGTGGTGCTCGATCCCCTCGGCGTCGATTTCGGCAGTCTCGCGGTCGATCCCCAGGCTCAGCAGGAAATCGCGGACCAGGCGGTGGCGCTCGCGCGCGGCGTCGGCGATGGCGCGGCCCGCATCGGTCAGGAAGATCGAGCGATAGCGCTGGCGAGTGACCAGGTTCTCGCGGGCCAGCCGGTTAAGGGTGTTGTTCACCGTGGCATTGGTCACGCCCAGACGCTCCGCCAGGTCCACGGCGCGGGCCTCGCCCGTGATGTCGATCAGGTCGGCGATCAGCTCAAGATAATCCTCGGCCACCTCGCGCTGGTGCGCTTGGCGGACGCGTTCGAAGCTGCGGGCCTGGCGCTTGGCTTCGCGCAGGCGGCGGGGGGAGGTATCGTTCATGGGCGCAATCTAGTGGATGATCAAAAGTTAGTCTAGGCTAAAAAAGGTAGCCAGTTGACTAAGTTTGAGCCCAGGCCTATTTCTGATGTCACATGGCTAACATGGGAGGCATGAGGTTCGATGATTCTTGCACTCAAACGTGGGATCGCGCTGGCCGCATTTGCGTGCGTCCTGCCGAGCGTTGCCGCGGCGCAGCCCAAGGCGGTTGCCACCGTCGGCATGCTGGCCGATGTGGCCGCGAATGTGGCAGGCGACTGCGTGGCGATCGAGACGATGATGGGGCCGGGGACGGACCCGCATCTATACCAGGCCAGCGCCAGCGACGTGCAGCTGCTGTTCGGCGCCGACGCGATCCTCTATGCGGGGCTCAACCTGGAAGGCCAACTCGGCGAGGTGTTCGGCAAGCTGGAGGGCCGCAAGCCGACCCTGGCGGTCGCCGAGGCCGCGGTCCCGGCGGATCGCCTGCTGGCCTTCGCAGGCGCGCATTACCCGGACCCGCATGTGTGGATGGACGTGTCGCAATGGGCGCTGACCGCGCCGGTCATCGCCGAGACCTTGGCGGAACTGGCACCGGACTGCGCCGAGGCGATGGCCGGAAGGGCCGCGGATTACGCCGCCGAGCTGGCCGCTCTGGACGACTGGGTCCAGGCCAGCGTGGCGACGATTCCCGAGCGCCAGCGCATTCTGGTCACCGCGCACGACGCCTTCGCCTATTACGGCCGGGCCTATGGGATCGAAGTGCAGGGCATCCAGGGTATCTCGACCGAAAGCGAGGCCGGGATCGCCGACATCCGCGCCACCGTCGATCTGGTGGTCGCGCGCAACGTGCCCGCGGTCTTCATCGAGAGCACGATCAATCCGCGCACCATCCAGGCGGTGGTCGACGCTGCCTCCGAGCAGGGGCACAAGGTGGCGCTGGGGGCCGAGCTCTACTCCGACGCCATGGGCGAGGCCGGAACCGCGGCCGGCACCTATATCGGCATGATCCACGCCAACACCATTGCGATCGTCAATGCGCTGGGAGGTGTCCCCGCGCAGCTGCCTGGCGAGCTGGCGGAATGGGCGGAGCGCTGGAGAGTGAATGGTTAGTCCGCTGATGGAAATCGGCGGAAACGCCCGTGGCGTTTCTCCGGTGACGTGCCCTCCGCCGGCGGCGGGGGGCTCGTCGCCTGTGCGCAACCGGTTCCGGCCGTGAACCGTATTCCCGAAGCGGGTCCCGCCGGCCCCCTGCACGAGCCCGGCCTGGCCCTGCATGTCGAGGACCTGACGGTCAGCTATCAGGCGCGCCCGGTCCTGTGGGACATCGACGTGGACGTGCCGCCCGGTGTAATGGCCGCCATCGTCGGGCCGAACGGGGCGGGCAAGAGCACCTTCATCAAGTCGGTGCTGGAGCTGGTGCCCGCCACCGCGGGCCATGTACGGCTGTTCGGCAGGCCCTATTCGGCCGGGCGCAAACGGGTCGCCTATGTGCCGCAGCGCAGCTCGGTCGACTGGGACTTTCCGACCACCGCGCTGGATGTGGTGATGATGGGCCGCTACGGCCATCTGGGCTGGTTTCGCCGCCCCGGCGCCGACGAGCGCCGCCGCGCGCTGGCGGCCCTGGCCGAAGTGGGGATCGCCGACCTGGCCGAGCGGCAGATCAGCCAGCTCTCCGGCGGCCAGCAGCAGCGGGTGTTCCTTGCCCGCGCGCTGGTGCAGGAGGCGGACCTCTACTTCCTCGACGAGCCGATGGCCGGCGTGGACGCGACCACCGAACGCGCCATCGTGGCGCTGCTGAAGGGTCTGCGCGACCGGGGCAAGACCGTCGTCGTGGTGCATCACGACCTGCAGACGGTGCGCGAGTATTTCGACTGGATCGTGATCCTGAACGTGCGGGTCATCGCTCAGGGACCGGTGGCCGAGGTCTACACCGCCGAGAACCTGCGACGGGCCTATGGCGGCCAGATCTCGCTGTTGCGCGGGATTGGCGAGGCCGAGCGGGCCGATAACGACCAGGTTTCCGGCGAATGAGCCTCTGGGACCTGCTGACCGACTACACGCTGCAGAACGTCGCCATGGGCGCCGCGATCCTCGGCGTCGTCAGCGGGATGCTCGGCAGCTTTGCGGTGCTGCGCCAGCAGAGCCTGGTGGGCGACGCGCTGAGCCATGCCGCGTTGCCCGGCGTCTGCCTCGGCTTTCTGGCGGCGGGAACGCGGGACCTCGGCGCGATCATGGCGGGCGCCCTGCTGACCGGCGGGCTGGCGGCGCTGGCAATCCTGCTGCTCACCCGGCTGACCCGGCTGAAGACCGACGCGGCGATCGGCATCAGCCTCAGCGTCTTCTTCGCGGCGGGGGTCGTGCTGCTGACCGTGATCCAGGGGCGGGGCGGGGCCAGCCAGGCGGGGCTCGAGACCTTCCTGTTCGGCCAGGCGGCGGCAATCCTGCGCGGCGATCTGTGGGTCATGGGCGGCATCGCCGCCGCTGCGCTGGCGGTTCTGGCCGCGTTCTGGAAGGAGTTCAAGCTGGTTGCCTTCGATCCGGTCCTGGCCCGGACCCTGGGATTGCCCGTGACCGCGCTCGAGGTCACGCTGACGGTGATGGTGGCGCTGGCCGTTGTCGTCGGCCTGCAGATGGTCGGCGTGGTGCTGATGGCGGCGATGGTGATCGCGCCTGCGGTGGCGGCGCGGCAATGGACCCGGCGGCTCGAGCACATGGTGCTGCTGGCGGCAGCGTTCGGGGTTGTCTCCGGCATCTCCGGGGCGGTGATCAGCGCGCTGGCGCGGGGGCTGGCAACCGGGCCGCTGATCGTGCTGGCGGCCTCGGCAATCGTCCTGGTGTCGATCCTGTTCGCGCCGGGGCGCGGCGTGGTCTGGGACGTGGCAAGACGTGCCGCGCAGCGCCGGGCACTGCGCGGGCGGCAGGTGCTGGCGACCCTGGCGCGGCTGGCGCGCGAGCACGGCGACCCGGCCTACCCGGCCGAGCAGGGCATGCTGGACGCCTATCACCGGCTGAAGACACGGGCGGTGCTCGAGCGGCTGTCAGTGCAGGGCTTCGTGGCGGCCGCGACCCACATGCCGGGCGAAGGCGCGCATTGGGTGCTGACGCCCGAGGGCCGGGCCGAGGCCGAACGTGTGCTGGCCGAGATCGGCGGTGCCTGATGCAGGCGATCTTCGACAATCCCGCACTGATGATCATCGGCACCGGGCTGCTGGTGGGGGCTGCCGCCGCGCTGCTGGGGCCGTTCCTGATCCTGCGCCGAAACTCGATGCTGTCCGACGCCATCAGCCATTCCATCGTCTTCGGGATCGTCACCGTCTGGCTGCTGACCGGCTATGCCAGCGGACCGGTGCAGATCGCCGGGGCGGCGCTGACCGGGGTCCTGACGGTGTTCCTGACCGAGGCGCTGGTTGCCTCGGGCCGGGTGAAGGATGACGCTGCCATAGGGCTGGTGTTCCCGGTCCTGTTCTCGGCCGGCGTGCTGATGCTGAACCTGTTTGCCCGCGACGTCCATATCGATGCCCACACTGTGCTGCTGGGCGAGATCGGTTTCGTCTGGCTGGATACGATTCCCGTGGCTGGTTACGAGGTGCCGAAGGCACTCGTCTGGATGGGGGTCGTGGCGGCGGTGAACGCCGGATTCGTGGGCCTGTTCTGGAAGGAGCTGAAGCTTGCGACCTTCGACCCGGTGCTGGCCAATGCCTTCGGGCTGCGCCCGCGGCTGCTGTTCTACGGCCTGTTGTTCCTGACCAGCTGCACCGCCGTGGCGGCCTTCGATGCGGTGGGTGCGATCCTGTTCATCGCCTTCGTGATCGTGCCGCCATCGGCGGCCTACCTGCTGACCGACCGTCTGGCGGCGATGGTGCTGCTGAGCGTCGCGGTCTCGGCCGCCTCGACCCTGTCGGGCTACGGGCTGGCGACGGCGTGGGATGTGTCCATCGGCGGCATGATGGCGCTGATGACCGGGGCCTGCCTGGGCCTCGCGGCGCTGTTCGGGCCGCGGCACGGGCTGTTGGCCGGGCTGCGCCGCCGCGCCGCGCTGGCGCTGGAGAACGAGGCGCGGGCACTGGTCGTCCACCTCGCGACCCACGAGCAGGGGGCCGAGCGGCGCGAGGAGAACGTGGCGGTCGCGATGCGCACCCATCTGGGCTGGACCCTGGACCGCTCGCGCGAGGTGCTGTTGCGCGGCCTCGATCAAGGACTGGTCCTGCGGGAAGGCGAGATCCTGGCGCTCACCGACAAGGGCCGAGCCGAGGCCGAGGCGCTGCTGCAACCCTGGCGGCGGGGCGGCTAGAGGGAGCCTGCGCTGACTGAGCGTTGATTCCCTTGCGTTCCATTGAACAAAACAGCGGCGAACAGTGACGGTGAGCGGCCTCTAAAAGTATTAGCGCACGATATTCTGACTCGCCGGGAACTAATATGCATCGCCTCCGTCGAGGAATCCTGTCGGCTGAATGCGAATGGCGGGCTACAGATCGGGGTAGCGCACAGAACCGAGGACTATGATTTTCCGTGACCTGCTGATTGGGTTGTCGTGACGCCAACCTCCATCGGCACATGCACCGACGGCAGTGCCCCGGCGGCCCTCCGGCCACGCGCAGCAGCGCCATTCGCTCCACGCCTCACAGGAACGGCAGCTCGCACATCCGTCCATCCGCCTGCCGGCCCTCGGGCAGCTCGACCGTGACGGTGTCGCCGGGGTTCAGGTCGACCGAGACCAGGCACATGCCGATATTCGCCTCCATGCGCGGCGACCAGGTGTTGGCGGTCATCTTGCCCATGGCCGTGCCATCGCGGAGCAGCGTCGACGGGCGGTCCTGGCTGGCGAGGCGTTCCTCGATATCCAACTCGATGCCCAACTGGTGGCGCTTCGGCCCCTGCTCGCTGATCAGCCGCAGCGCCGGCAGCCCGATGGCCACCTCCGGCGCGTCGAGATCGACATATTTGCCCAGCCGCACCTCGTAGGGGTTGGTCTCGGCATCGGTGTCGCCGCCAAAGGACAACAGGCCGCTCTCGATCCGCTCCATGCCGTTGGGGCAGCCGGGACCGATGCCGTGCGGCCGGCCCGCCTCCTTGACCATGTTCCACAGCTGGGTGCCCATGCGCCCGTCGCGCAGATACAGCTCGAATCCGCCCTGCTTGGACCAGCCCGACCGCTGGAGCAGCACCGGGATGCCGTCGATCTCGGCTTCCAGGAACCGGAAATAGCCCATCTTGCGCACGTCCTCGCCGAAGAGATCGGCGATCACCTCGACCGCCTTCGGCCCCTGCACCGCCAGGGGCGAGACATCCGGCTCGGTCACCGCGACCTCGAGGCTGCGCTCGGCCGCCACCGCCTTGGCCCACAACAGCAGGTCGCTGTCGGCGATCGACAGCCAGTACCGGTCCTCGGCCAGCTTCAGCAGGATCGGATCGTTCAGCAGGATGCCGTTATGGTCGCAGATCGGCACGTACCAGCCCTGGCCGGGCTTCATGGTGTCGAGCTTGCGCGGGCACAGCATCTGCGCCAGCCGCCCGGCATCCGGCCCCTTGAGCTCGACCTGGCGCTCGACGGCCACGTCCCACATGGCGACGCCGTTGATCAGCCGCCAGTATTCGGCCATCGGATCGCCAAAGCCCGTCGGCATGTACATGTGGTTGTAGATCGAGAAGCTCTTGACCCCGTCGGCGACGGTCGCGTCGAAAAAGGGGCTACGCCGGACACGCGGTGAAGGCGTAAGATATGCGGCCATGGTAGTGGTTCCATTGCAGGTTCTTTTGTCTGACATTACATGCGGGGCAGGATTTGTAAATTGGGTCTGGCGGGGCGTGGCGCGTTGCCCCGCCGGCCAGCCGATCTTGCCACGGGATCGCGCGCTTGCTACCTAGTTCCGGAAACCGACTGAATTGCTTGGGAATAGCCCGTTGAGCACTCCGAGGCTGCAGCTTGTCGAGGCCGGCAGCCCTCCGCGCATGTCGCTGGAGGGGATCTGCGTGCAGTTCGACGGCGTCCCGGCGGTGCGCGATCTCAGCCTGGATGTCGGGGCGGGCGAGATCGTCTGCCTGCTGGGCCCGTCGGGCTGCGGCAAGTCGACCACCTTGCGGGTCGCCGCCGGTGTCGAGCGGCAAAGCGCGGGCCGTGTCCTGGTGGACGGGCGCGTGGTCTCGCGCAAGGGCAAGCACGAGCCGCCCGAGGCCCGCTCGATCGGCCTGATGTTCCAGGATTTCGCGCTGTTCCCGCATCTGAACGTGGCCGAGAACGTGGCCTTCGGGCTGCGCCGGTCGCTGCCGGCCGCGGACCGCGCCAAGGTGGTGGCCGTGTATCTGGAGCGGGTCGGCCTGGCCGCCTTCGGCCGCAAGTTCCCGCACCAGCTCTCGGGCGGCGAGCAGCAGCGCGTCGCCCTGGCCCGCGCACTGGCGCCAAAGCCGCGCGTCATGCTGATGGACGAGCCGTTCTCCGGGCTCGACAACCGGCTGCGCGACGAGGTGCGCGACCAGACGCTGTCGATCCTGAAGGAGGAGGGGGCAGGGGTGCTGCTGGTCACCCACGAGCCCGACGAGGCGATGCGGATGGCCGACCGTATCGCGCTGATGCGCGACGGCAGGATCGTCCAGATCGGCGCGCCCTACCACGTCTACAACTATCCCGTGGACCGCCAGGCGGCCGAGTTCTTCTCCGACCTGAACATCATCCATGGCGTGGTGCATGACCGCCAGACCGACACGCCCTTCGGGCTGTTCCTGACACCGAAGCTGGTGGACCAGGCCGATGTCGAGATCGCAATCAGGCCGCAGCACCTGCGGATCGAGGCCGACGAGGGCCGCCAGCCCGAGCAGACATCCGAGCACGGCATGCCCGCCAGCGGCAAGGTGGTCCGCGCCCGTTTCATCGGCGCCGCCAGCCTGATCGAGGTGGCGATGGACCATGACGGCTCGGTTCTGCGGGCCAGCGTGCCCTTTGCCTGGCTGCCCGAGCCGGGCAGCCGCATGTGGCTGAGCCTGCGCCGCGACCGCTGCTTTGTCTTCCCCTGCGTGAACCAGAGCCGGGTCGCCTCGCCCCACGCAGCGGAATAATTGCCTCGCCAGGGGTGGAATTGGGCTTTAACCGGCGCCACCGATCCAATATGT
>DATHZU010000532.1:0-22257 GCA_035458445.1 Thermohalobaculum sp.
GCCTTCTCGACGATGGGGTAATCGACGAAGTAGCCCTCGACCTGGATCGAGGCCGAGCCCGCCGCCTCGGCCTCGGCGAAGGCGGCGACGATGCGGCGGGCATGGGCCAGATCCGCGGCCGACGGTGTGAAGACCTCGTTCGCCCGGCCGACCTGGTCCGGGTGGATGCAGAGCTTGCCCTGGAACCCCATCTGCCGGACCCGCTGGCACGAGGCACGGAAGGCCTCGTGCTCGCGGATATGGATGAAGACGGTGTCGATGGGCGGCTCCAGACCGTTGATCCGCGAGGCCAGCACCACCTCGGCGCGGGCGGGATCGACCTCGTGCTCGGCCATGGTCCACTCCATACCCATATCCCGGGTATAGTCGCCTGCGCCGAACGAGACCCGGGCCAGCCGCCCGCCGGCGGCGCAGATCGCGCGGGCATCGGCGATGCCCCTGCCGGTCTCGAGGATCGGCATCAGGTCGATGCGGCCTGGTTCGAGCCCGTGCTTCGCCTCCAGCGCCCCGATCACCCAGTCTACCATCTGGATGTCGGCGGCGCGTTCGACCTTGGGCAGCACGATGCCGTCGAGGCCCGGCCGGATCACCTCTTCCAGGTCGCCGAAGGTGAGCCCGGTATCCAGCGCGTTCACCCGCACATAGGCCCGGCAGGACCGGGGCCGTTGCAGGGCGGCGGCGACGGCGGTACGGGTCGTCACCTTCTCGGCCATGGCAACCGCGTCCTCGAGATCCAGGATCGCCACGTCGGCGCCCGCGCCGAAAACCTTCTCCACCTTGCGGGGATGGTTGCCCGGGGTGAACAGCCAGGTCCGGTTCGATTGGGTCCGGGTCATGGCTTCTTCCGGTCGAGGAAGGGTTTCATGTATGCGGCAGGCTCGCCCGTGGGAAACATCGCCGCGAATTCGTCGATGCTGAGGGCCACCGCAGCGTCCTCAGGCAGATCGGCCCAGCCGCGCATGATGCGTTTCTGCGCCCGGATCGCGCCGGGGCCAGCCGCGAGGATCGAGGCCAGCACCTTGCGCACTTCCGCCTCCAGCGAGTCAGGCGCCACGAGCCGCTGAACGAATCCGACCCGCAACGCCTCGTCCGCGCCGATGGTGTCGCCCGTCAGGACCAGTTCCGCCGCCTTTCCGGCGCCCACCAGGCGCGGCAGCAGGCAGGCCTCGATCACCGAGGGAATGCCGACGCGCACTTCCGGCATCCCCGCCTTCAGCGTGGTATCGGCGATGCGGATGTCGCAGGCCGCCGCCAGTTCCATGGCGCCGCCCAGGCACGGCCCGCGCAGCATGGCGATGACCGGCACGGGCAGGCGGCGCACGGCGTCGATGGCCTGGTGCAGGGCAGTGATGAAGCAGCGCCCGGTCTCGGCATCCAGATGGGCCAGCGTGTGCAGGTCGGCCCCGGCGGCGAAGGCGCGGGTCCCCGCGCCGGTCAGAACGACTGCGCGCAGGCTGCCGTCCTCGGCCAGTTGCGTGGCCTGCCCGTGCAGTGCCAGGATAAGCTCGGGGTTCAACGCGTTCAGCTTGCGCGGGTTCGACAAGGCCAGCCAGGCGACGCGGCCCTGCGGGGTTTCCTCGGTGGTCAGCTCAACGCTCGCGATATCTTCCACCTGATTGTCCTTTGCTTGCCGACGGTCCGCGGCGATGGCTAGGATCGTTTAAATCCGAGAGAGAAGCGGGAGACAAGCGCCATGCCCATCCGCATCGAACCGCTGGACGGCCCCATCGGGGCGCTGGTCCACGGCCTCCACCCCCGCCAGCCGGTCAGCGACGCGGATTTCGCCGCCGTGGAAAAGGCGATGTTCGACCATATCGCCATCGTGATCCCCGATCTGGAGGAGAACGTGCCCTGGCTGCATGCCCTCGGACGGCGCTTCGGGCCGCTGGTGCCGCATGTGCTGGACCAGTACCACCATCCGGAGACGCCCGAGATCTCGATCATTGCCCGGAACGACAGCACCAAGGCCTCGCGCACCACGGGCAAGCCGGCGGGCGCCTTCTGGCATTCCGACCTCAGCTACGAGCGCGAGCCCTCGGACGCGATCTTCCTTTACGCGCAGCGCGTGCCGGACAGCGGCGGCGACACCATGGTGGCCAACATGGCACTGGCCTACGAGACACTGCCCGAAGCGACGAAGCGCAGGATCGAGGGGCTGACCGCCACGCACCGGTGGGGCTGGAACACCGGCGGCGCCACGCCGAAACTGACGCCCGAGCAGCAGGCGGCGCATCCGGACGTGGTGCATCCGGTGGTGCGCCCGCATCCGCGCACGGGCCGGAAGGTGCTGTTCGTCAACCCTGGCTACACGATGCGGATCAACGAACTGCCAGCGGCCGAGAGTGACACCCTGCTGGCCGACCTGTTCGAACATGCGCTGCAGCCCGATTTCCAGTACCGGCACAGCTGGGCGCAGGGGATGCTGCTGGGGCTCGACAACCGCTCGTCGATGCATTGCGCGGTGGACGACTACACCGGTCCTCGGCGAATGTTGCGGATGATCGTCGGCAATCTGGAGAGGACAGGACACTAGCATGCTTACCGAAGCCCAGATCGCCACCTATCACGACAAGGGCTACGTCGTGCCCGACTACCGCCTGCCCGAGGCCGAGCTTCAGGAGATCCGCGAACGCCACGCGGCGCTGCTGCGGCGCCACCCGGAGTTCCGCGACAACGCCTCGGTGTTGCTGAGCTACGACCTCGGCTTCCTGAACTACGCGCGCGACCCAAATATCCTCGACATGGTCGAGCAGCTGATCGGGCCGGACATCTGCCTGTGGAACATGAGCTTCTTCGCCAAGCCGGCGCTGAACGGCAAGCGCACACCCTGGCACCAGGACGGGCAATACTGGCCGATCCGGCCGCTGGCCACCTGCACGGTCTGGATCGCCATCGACGCCGCGACCCGCGAGAACGGCTGCCTGCGATACATCCCTGGCTCGCATAGGACCCACCGCCTGATGAAGCACGACCAGAGCAGCGCCACCGACATCACGCTCAACCAGGAACTGCGGCGCGAGGAATACGACGAGGCCAAGGCCGAGGACCTGATCCTGGAGGCCGGCCAGATGGCGCTGCACGATGTCTACATCGCCCATGGCTCCGAGGCGAACGCCTCGCCCCATCCTCGGCGCGGCATGACCATGCGGATGATGCCCACCAGTTCGGTCTATGACCGCGACCGGGCGAAGGCCATGCATGCGGAACGCGGCGGGTTGGACATGTCGCGCCACTCGATCTTCCTGCTGCGGGGGCAGGACCGCTCGGGCGGGAACGATTTCCGGCTGCGGGGCTGGGAGTGGAACAATTAGGAGCGGCGCCCGTCAGTCCATTTCGCGCTCGATCCGGCGCATGATCTTCTCGCCGATGAAGCAGTCATAGGTGGGCGGCTGGCCGTGGAAATTGGCGGGCACCACGGTTGGCTCCGCCGGCCGCGGGGTGCGCCCTGCCAGCTCCAGCACCAGCTTGCGCCGCACCGCCTGGGGGAAGTGATCCCATTCCAGCACCGGGATCACGAAGGCCCCCGGCCCGCCGGTGACGCAGTCGACATAGTACCTGTCCAGGTCGTCCAGGTGCCAGCGGGCGCCCATTCCCTCGCGGGTCATCAGCGGCAACCCGTTGATCACGATCCCCTTCGCCACCGCCGCGTCGCGGGCCAGGGTCACCGGACCGCCGTCGTTGTTCGGGCCGTCGCCCGATATGTCGATCACCCGGCGCAGGCCGCGGAAGCCGTTGTCCTCGAACATCGGCGCGGCGAAGGCGATGGCGCCGGAGATCGAGGTGCGTCGCATCGACCGGTCGAACTGGGTCGTCAGCCGGGCGGCGAAGGCCTTGGCCCCGGCCCGGTCGCGGATCAGGGTCCAGTCCACGATCACTCGCTGCAGCCCGCTGCCGGCCCATTCCAGATAGGCCAGCGCCACCTGGCCCAGTGGTCCGTCGCGGATGGCGCCGACCACCTCGTCGCTGGCCAGCGCCTCGGCATAGCCGCGGCGCTGGATCTCGAGCTCGCGCGGGCTCATCGAGCGCGACACGTCGACGGCGATGATCAGCTCGACATCCACCTCGACCGGCTGCTGCGCCCTCGCGGGCGCGACCAGGAGGCAGGCGAGCAGAAACCATCCGTAAGCGCGCATGGCCCATTCTGGCGCCGACGGCCGGGCCTTGTCGAGGGGTCACGCACGGGGGCCGGGATGCCCGCGTTTCCCGTTGGATTCCGCGGGCCGGAACGGATATTGTGCGGGCAAATGGGGGAGACATTCATGGAGCGCAGGCTCGCCGCAGTGCTGGCCGCCGACATGGCGGGATATTCCCGGCTGATGGGAATCGATGAGCAGGGCACGCTCACGCGCCTGCGCACGCACCAGGTGGAGCTGATCAACCCGGCCATCGCGAAGAACCACGGCAAGATCATCAAGACCACCGGCGACGGCATGCTGGTCGAGTTCCAGAGCGTCGCCGACGCGGTGAAATGTGCCGTCGAGATTCAGGAACGCATGGCCAAGCGCAATTCCGACGTGCCGGAGGAGCGCCGCATCCAGTTCCGCATCGGCATCAATCTGGGCGACATCATCGTCGAGGACGACGACATCTTTGGCGACGGGGTCAACATCGCTGCTCGGATCGAGGGCCTTGCCGAAGTGGGCGGCGTCAGCGTCACCCAGGCGGTCCATGACCAGGTGGCCGACCGGCTGGACGTGGCTTTCGAAGACCTCGGGCTGAAGGAGCTGAAGAACATCAACCGCCCGATCCGGGTCTACCGCGTGGCGCTGGACGCGCCGGCTCCCGGCCCTGGCGCCGCGGGCACGCAGCCGACCCGGGCCGTGGTGAAACCCTCGATCGCGGTGCTGCCCTTCGCCAACATGTCCGGCGATCCGGAACAGGAGTTTTTCGTCGATGGGCTGACCGAGGATATCCTGACGGAGCTCAGCCGCCGCCACGAGCTGTTCGTGATCTCGCGCAACTCGACCTTCGTCTACAAGGGCCAGAGCGTGAACATCCCGGAGGTCGCCAAGACCCTGGGGGCGCAGTATCTGGTGGAGGGCTCGGTCCGCAAGGCGGGCAACCGGCTGCGGATCACAGTGCAGCTGATCGACACCGCCAATGACAGCCATATCTGGGCCGAGAAATACGACCGCACCCTGGACGACATCTTCGAGATCCAGGACGAGATCACCACCGCCATCGTCGCCACCCTGCCCGGCCGGATCGAGGCTGCGCAGCACGATCAGGTCGCCCGCAAGAAGCCCTCGAGCCTGGCCGCCTATGAGTGCCTGCTGGTGGCCAAGGTGCTGCACCACCGCTCCAAACGCGAAGACAACATCAAGGCCCAGGAGCTGATCACCCGCGCGGTGGAGCTGGATCCGAACTATGCCCATGCCCACGCCTGGCGGGCCTGCATCCTTGGCCAGGCTTGGCACTATGGCTGGTGCCCCGACCGCGAGGCCGCCCTGGCGGAGTCTGGCGTGGAAAGCGCGAAGGCGCTCGCACTCGACGACAATGATGCCGACGTGCATCGGCTGCGCGCCGCCCTCAACATCATCGGCAACGATCTGGTCAAGGCGCGCCACCATCAGGAGCGGGCGCTGTCGCTGAACCCGAATTACGACCTGGTGGTGGTTCAGCAGGGCGAGCTGCTGACCTGGCTCGGCCGCCCGGACGAGGGCGCCGAGTGGATCAAGAAGGCGATGAAGCTGAACCCGCATCATCCCGAGCGGTTCTGGAGCCATCTGGGCAAGGCGCATTTCGCCGCGGAGAAATACCCGGAGGCCATCGCGGCGTTCATGAAGCTCTCGGCCATGGATGCGACCCAACACGCCTTCGTCGCCGCCGCCTATGGCCAGATGAACGACCGCACGGCGGCCGGCGCCCATGTGGCGCGCATCCGGGCGCTGGACCCCGATTTCGATCTGGAGGCCTTCCTCGGCACCATGCACTACGCCGAGGCTGCTGATTTGCAGCGGTTGCGCGAGGGGCTGGAGAAAGCCGGGATCGCCGAGGCCTGATCGGCATCGAGCCGCTCAGCGCATTCCTGCCTCGTCCAGAAACGCCCTGAGCTTCGCGGCCGGGACGCCCAGATTCGACCCGCCATATTCCGGCAGGATCGCGGAGTTCATCGCAACAACCTCGCCAGCCATGTTCAGGACCGGGCCGCCGCTGCCGCCATGGGTGGTCTCGGCGTCATAGACGATCACCTCGGCCGTGGCATGGCCGACGATGCCCCGGCTGGCCAGGGGCGCGATGTGGCCGCTCTGCGCCAATCGGGCGGCGACGCTCCAGAAACCGGTATCCTCGTCCTCCTGCAGTTCGCGGACGAAGGCCTCGCCCGACTGTGCCAGCATCGAGCGCAGGCCGGTCGGATAGCCCAGCACGATCACCTCGACACCCGCGGTCGGCACCTCGGCGGCAAGCCGGAGGCTGGGAATATCCGCTGGCCCGCCCTCGCGTTTCAGGATCGCGAGATCGGAGCTGTCGCTGGCGGAAAGCAGTTCGACGGTGAACGGTTCCACCTCGCCGGGGACATAGCCAATGAACCGCGTTATCACCGGCTCGAGGCTTTGCAGCGACAGGATCGCCGGCCCGGACTCGTCCTCCCAGGGCAAGGCGACGTGCCGGTTCGTCACCAGCGCACCGGAATCGCCAAGGATAAAGCCGGTTCCGATGAAGTTGATCTCGGCGACAGGCCCGCTGCCATCCAGCGACAGCAAGGGCTGGCCGCGGGGCGAGACCAGCGGAACGCCCTCGGTTGTCACCACGTGGCGCAGCATCAGACCGCTTTCCGGGTCCCTGAAGGCATACGAGCCCTGCAGGAACACCACCGACGCCATCGACCCCGCGATCACCCGGGCACTGGCCTCGGCGCGTTCCTCGAGTGCCTCGAGGCGGGCAACGCTGGCCGACACCCGCTGGGCAAGCTCGTCGCGCAATGCCGACAGGTCGCCCGGCCTCAGCGCCTCCTCGTTGGCACGATTGACGGCGGCGGAGATGCTCTCCATCCGCAGCGCACCGACCGCGATGCTCTCGCGAAGGCCGATATTCAGCAGGTACTGCTGATAGCCCAGAACGGCGAACCCCATCAGCGACGCCAGGACGGTGAACCGGAACAAAAGCGTCGTCTCGACCGCCAGTTCCCGTGCGAGTTCGGTCAATGCCGTCGCGATGCGGCGCCCGAGCGGGCGCCGGCTGACCCGCAGGTAATCGATGCAATCGGCGAATATGTCGGAAATCGGCTTGCGGCGCGGGATGCTGTCGCCGAACACGCGAAACCGCGACAGGGGCCCGGCCTCGCCGAACTCGATCATGTCGTGATGCGCCAGCAGGCGGGCGCCGGTCTGGACGCCGTTCACCCAGAGCTTCATCCCTCCGGTGGACTCGATCTCGTAGCTGTTGCCGGCGCGGCGGAGCCGGGCGATCCGGTGCTGCGGCTCGACCGGGCCCGCGGCGCAGAGCTGGATCCGGCGACCCGGCGTCAGGCAGACGTCCAGCGACGGACCTTCCAGCCAGTTCGTCGTCCCGCGGGACGGTCCGGTCAGATGCTCCAGCGCGGCAACGACCGCAGGAGCAGATTGGGCGGTTTCATGTTCCATCGCCTCGGCCAAGTCTCGCACGCAGGGTCCGAGTGTCCGCCCGCATACCCGTCCGGGTCAAGCCAAAGGCTGTCCCGAACGGGTGAGCGCGGGTGATCTACCCGGCCAGGGCATCCCGCACCGCCTCGGCGGCCCGGATCGTCAGCATCTTGCGCTCCGGGTCGACCGGCGCCGCCTGGCTGGACAGCTTGGCGATCACTACGCCGTTATCGCGGTCGACGAACAGGCTTTGCCCGAAGACGCCGATGGCGAAGATCAGCGGCGACGGGCGTTCGAGGATGTACCATTGCGAGCGGTAGCGCATGGGCAGGCCGGGATATTTCGCCGGCCCGGCGCTGGCCTCCCAGGCCGCCTTGTCGCCATTGGCGGCGATGTCGTCGAGCCAATCTGCCGGGACGGCGCCATTGCCACCCTCGGCGACCAGCAGTCCCAGCCGGGCCAGATCGCGGGCCGTGCAGCAGATGCCGCCGGCAGCGCGCGGAGCGCCCAGCCGGTCGACGGTGATGTAGGCGGGCCGTTCGGCCCCCATGGGCCGCCACATCAGATCGCCGAGAAGATCGGACAGCCGCCGCCCGGCAGCGCGCTCGGCGATCCAGCCCAGCAGGTCGGAATTGACCGAGATATAGTGCCAGGGTCGCCCGTGGGCCTGATCCGGCTCGGTCAGGGTGCCGAGAAAGCCGCGCAGGTCCATGGCCTGCTGGCCGGGCGCCAGAGGCTCCCAGTTCGTGGCCTTGCGGTATTCGATGATCGGACCCGAAGTGGCGAGATAGTCCTCGTCGAACATCACCCCGGTCCGCATGTCCAGCAGATCGCGCAGGCGGGCGCCGGCAAAGGCCGTGCCGGCCATCTCGGGCAGGTAGTCCGTCACCAGCGCCCGGGCGTCGAGCCTGCCCTGCCCCGCCAGAATGCCGAACAGCAGCCCGACGACCGATTTCGACACCGACATCAGGATATGCGGCGTCGCCGCTGTCATGCCGTTTGCATAGTGCTCGAAAACCAGCTTTCCCCGGTGCAGCACGACCAGCGCGTCGGTCTGGGTCTGGTCGAGGAAGTCGGCAAAGGGCAGCGGCGCACCACCGTCCGGGACCACCAGGCCGGAAAGGTCGCTCGGCGCCGCAGGCAAGGCCCGGACCGCGGCCGGATCATTGGCGATATCCGCCGAGGGGACCAGCTCGCGCACATGCTGGAAGCCCCAGCGATTGAACGGGGGCTTGCGCCAGTTGGCCAGCGTTACCTGGGTATCTCCGGCGGGCGGAAAGCCCTGCATCAGATCGGGCACGCGGTCACCTCCCCATGAATTGCGGTTCGCGCCGCTCGTGCGTGGCGGCGACGCCCTCGCGGAAATCCTCGGTCTTTCGCAGCCAGGTCTGCTCGGCCAGCTCGTGGTCGGTCGCGGCACGAACCGCCTCGGCCAGCCCCTTGCGCAGCGTGGCGCGGGTCGAAACGACGCCGAGCGGTGAGTTGATCGCAATCTCGCGGGCAAGGTTCCAGGCGGTTTCGCGAACCTGATCCTGGGTGGTCAGAACGTCCAGCAGGCCCCATTCATGGGCCTCCTCGCCCCTGATCCGGCGGCTGGTCAGGAACATCAGGTTCGCCCGCTGGGTGCCGATCACCCGCGGCAGCGTCACGGTCAGGCCAAAGCCGGGATGGAACCCCAGCCGCGTGAAGTTTGCGGCAAACCGGGATTCCGGGCAGCCCACACGGAAGTCCGGCACCATCGACAATCCCAGTCCGCCTCCGATCGCCGCACCCTGGATGGCGCCCACGACAGGCTTCTTCGCCGAGAACACCCGGACTGCCTCGATATAGAGGTGGTCGATCCCGACCCGGTTGACCGAGCCCTCGACCGATCCATCCGCCTGCACCTGGCTGCCGTCGCCGAAATTTGCCCCGGCACAGAAGGACTTACCCTGGCTGCAGAGCAGGATCGACCGGCATTCCGTGTTCTTGTCCAGCGCCTCGAAGGTATCGGCGATCTGCCGGATGAGGTGGAAGTCGAAGAAGTTGTGCGGCGGGCGCCTGATCTCGACAGTGGCGACGAAGTCGCGAATCTCGATGCCAAGGTCGGGTGTATCGGTCATGATGTCGGCCTATCCTAGGTTGTATCAGGTCCACGGTCGGTTTGTTTCTGCAACTGTTCGGCGAACGTTCGGACGAATACACGCATTGGTTGTATTGCGGCGGAAATGCGGCACAAAACCGGAATCAATTGGGATCACCGCAGGCCCAGGCCGCGTGCGATGATCCCGCGCAGCACCTCGGTCGTGCCGCCCTGGATCGTCAGCTTGGGCGCGACCAGGGTGGCGAATTCGACCAGGTCCTCGAAATCGGCCTGGTTGGTGAGGTCGGGCTTGGCAAAAGCCGCCAGGTCACGCGCCCGCGCAGGCAGCGCCTGTTCCCAGACGGTCCCGAGGTCCTTGACGATCGAGGCCTCCAGCACCGGCTCGCGCCCGGCCTGCAGCATGCCCGCGACCGAGACCGACATCCGCCGGAGCGTATGGAGTTGCGCCACCAGCCGCCCGACGCCTTCCGAGGCGCGGAGATCCGGCTCGGACCCCATCGCACGGATCAACGCGACCAGCACGTAGAAGGTCTCGAGGAACCGCTCGGGCCCGCTGCGCTCGTAGGCCAGTTCGGCGGTGGCCTGCTTCCAGGCGCCGTCGACCTCGCCCAGCACATGGTCGGCTGGGACCATGACATCCTCGAGATGCACCTCGTTGAAGTCGGAATAGCCCGGCATCTGGCCGATGGGCTTCACCTTGATCCCCGGCAGGGACATGTTGACCAGGAACTGGGTCAGGCCGTGGCGGCGGTTCTCCTTGGTGGCGGGCGAGGTGCGCAGCAGCGCGATCATGTACTCGGCCCGGTGGGCGTTCGAAGTCCAGACCTTGGTGCCGTTGACCCGGTAGTGGCTGCCCTCGCGCTCGGCCTTCGTGGAGGCGGCGAAGAGGTCGGAGCCGGAATTCGGCTCGCTCATGCCGATGGCGAAGCACAGCTCGCCCCGGCAGATCGCGGGCAGGATCTCCTCCTTCATCTCGTCGGTGCCGTATTTCAGGATCACCGGGCCGGACTGCCGGTCGGCGACGAAATGCGACCAGGTGGGGGCGGCGACGGCGCGCATTTCCTCGGTCACGACGTAGCGGTCGAGATAGCTGCGCTCGGAGCCGCCATACTGCTTCGGCCAGGTCATGCCGATCCAGCCCCGCCCGCCGACCCGGCGCGAGAAATCGCGGTCGTAGCCCGAGTTCCGGAGCCCGAGGTTGGGATCGAAGGTTCCCAGCGCCGCCTCCTCGGCCAGGAAGGCGCGGACCTCCTCGCGCAGCTTGGCGGTCTCGGGCGGCAGGCGCAGCGGGTCGAAGCGGATGGCGGTTTGCATCTCTCTCCCCCTACCGCGCCGCGATCATTGGCCACAGCGCGTCGGCCCCGGCCTCGGTGACCATGTCGCCCAGCATCACCGCCCAGTGGCTCTCGGCGCCGAAATCGTCGCGCCAGCCCCACAGGCGGCGGGTGTAGCGTTGCAGGACATGCTCGGCGGTCCAGCCGATGGCGCCGTGGACCTGGTGGGCGATGGCCGCGCCGTCGTTCGCCGCCTCGCCGACCCGGATCTTGGCCGAGGCGATCTCGAGCAGCAGGGCCTCGTTGAACTCGGTCGAGCGGGCCAGCGTGTCCGCCGCGGAACCGGAGGCCGCCAGCGCCGCCGCCACCTCGCCGCCCAGGCGCGCGAGGTTGTGCTGCACCGCCTGAAACTTTCCGATGGGGCGGCCGAAGGCGACCCGCTCGCCCGCATACTGCACCGAGAGCTCAAGCACCGATTCCAGCGCCCCGGTCATCTGCACCGCGCGCACCGCCGCACCGAACAGGTTCGCGGTGTCCGCATGCCAGCCCTCCGGCACCGGCGCCATCTCGACCGGGTAGACATTGTCGAAGGTCACGTCCGCCCGCTCGCCGCCCATGTCCGCTTGGCGGTCGGCGATTCCCAGCGCGCCGGGAGCCATCAGGGCGATCACCTGGTCCGCCTCGCGCTCGGCGATCACCACGATGGCGCGGGCGTCGCGGACATGGGGTACGGCACGGGCAATGCCCGAGATCGTGCCGTTGTCGTCGCAGGTCAGCGTGTCGCCCAGCCGCACCGGCGCCACGGTCAGGGGACCGGAGGGGCACTTGATCCCGGCGACGTCGAGGAAATACCCCGCCAGCAGCGTCTCGGCGATGGCCACCGGCGCCGCGTATTGCCCGGAAACCCGCAGGATGTCGAACCCGTCGGCCAGATCGGCGCCGGCGCCGCCGTTCTCCTCGCTGACCCAGGCCAGGGTCAGGCCGGCCTCCTCCAGCGCCTGCCACAGCGGCGCCTTCCAGCGGTCATTGGGTGCGGCGTTCAAGGCCTGGGGATCGGCCAGATCGGCGAAGATTCTTGCCGTCGTGTCGCGGATGATGCTGTCGCCCATGGACTGATCGGCGTCGTCGTTCGGGTCGCTCACGCGCTCGCTCCTCCGCTGGCCCGTTCGGGCTAAGGGCCATTTCTGCTAGCCAAATTGCCATTTTCTGTAAAGCCGTGCTAGCCAAGGTTCGAGGGGTTTATCAGGAGCATGATGTGTCCGGCGTATCCGCCCGCTCGCTGCGCATGGATGTGATGCCGCTGGCGCTGGCCCAGACCATCATCTGGGCTTCGCTCTATTATTCGTTTCCCGCTCTGCTGCCCGAATGGGAGGCCGACCTCGGCTGGTCGAAGACCGAGCTTTCGGGCGCCTTCACCGCCGCGCTGGTGGTCACCGCGCTGCTGGCGCCGACCGCCGGGCGGCTGATCGACCGGGGCGACGCGCGCCTGATACATCCCGGCGGCGCGCTGATGGGGGCGGCACTGCTGGCGGTGCTGAGCCAGGTGACCGAGCTCTGGCAGTTCTACGCGGTCTGGATCGCGCTGGGGGTGGCGATGTCGGCCAGCCTCTACGAGGCCTGTTTCGCCATCATCACCGTGACCATCGGCGGCCGGGCGCGCAGTGCGATCACCACGGTGACCCTGGTCGCGGGATTCGCCGGAACCGTGTCCTTCCCCTCGGCGCATTTTCTTGCCGGGCAGTTCGGCTGGCGCATCGCGATCCTGTGCTTCGCGGCGGGAATCGTGGTGCTGGTGATCCCGATGATGATGCTGGGGCTGAAGCTCCTGGAGCATCACCGCGCCCCCGAGGAACCCGCAGCCGAAGCCGGTGACAGCGCCGGCCGCGCTTCGGTGACCCGGCGTCCGGCGTTCTGGTGCCTGGCCTTCGGCTTCGGCAGCATCGGGCTGGTGCACGGGCTGATCCTGGCGCATCTGCTGCCGATCCTCGCCGGCCGGGGCATCGCCGAGGGGACTGCGGTCTTCGCCGCCTCGATGATCGGCCCGATGCAGGTTCTGGGCCGTGTGGTGATGCTGGCCACCGAAAGGCGCACCAGCACCTTCGGTGTCGCGCTGACCTGCTATCTGGGGATGGGGCTGGGCTGCACGGCATTGTTGTTCGCTGGCTTGTCGCCCTGGCTGGTGGGTGTGTTCGTGGTGCTGCACGGCGCCGGATACGGCACCGCCAGCATCGTAAGGCCCGTGCTGACGGCCGAGGTCCTGGGGCGCCGCCGCTTCGGCGCCATCGCGGGGCTGCTGGCGATCCCCTTCATGGGCGGCTTTGCCATCGGCCCGACGGTCGCCGCGCTGGTCTGGGAGGTCGGCGGCTACGACATGGTCATCGGCCTGGCCGTCGCCGCAGTGGCGGCAGGACTCGCGTCGGTATTCCTGGCGGCGCGGATGCGCTAGAAGGTGGCCGCGGAGAACGGTGGCGCGGAACCCACCCCCATCCTGGGGGAGGGTATCGTGGCACCGCTTGTGGCGCGAAGATCTGGCCCTGATACGCGGATCAGGGGCGCGCGCCGGCGTAGCCGTAATGCTCCGACAGCCGTTGCAGCGCAATCTTCAGCACCACCTTGCCCGAGCGCGCCGACCAGCCCATGCGGCGCTCGCAGGCCTCCAGCCCCTCCAGGAAGCAGCAGACCCGCAGCGCCACGTCGGAGAGTCCCGGCCCCAGGGCCGACAGGGCCTTGGCAACCCGGTCGCGCGCCGCCATCGGCCCCTCGCCGGGGCCGCGATTCAGCGGAGTGCCGGAATAGCGGTCGCCGGGGGTCAGGAACTTGCGCCAGTCCTGGGCGACGGCGGGGCCGATCTGGGCGATCTCGAAATCGGTGCGCAGGCGCGCGCCCGCCTCGACCTCGTCGGGCGCGAGAAACGGCTTGCCGTCCGGTCCGCTGCGCCGTGCGAGCCAGCCCAGCGGGTCCTCGCCCAGATTGACCTTCATGGTCTGTGCCTTGCCGGTCTCGCGGTCCATGAAGACCCGCTCGCCGGGAATCTGGTGCTGGGCCAGAAACGGAGTCGGGGCCTCGGCGAAACCGATGGCCGGCTGGCGTTTGATCGCGTCCTCCGCCAGCAGCCGCTTCAGGCAGCTGCGCCCGTCCTGGGTGATTCGGTAGCGGATCGAGGCGCTGCCCCGCACACCGACCTTGATCCAGCCCTGGCGCAGGAATTCGGCCGCGGTGGCGGCCGGCATCATGGCGATCGGCTTGCGGTACTCATTGGCCTTGCAGAAGATGCCGCCCTTGCTGGCATCGGGCGAGATCACCAGGAAGGACCCCGGCTCGGACAGGCGGCGCAGGAAGCGGCGCGCCTCCCGCTCCAGTTCGGCGCGCGGCATCGCAGTGGCGGCCACCGAGAGATCGGAGGGGGCCGGGGGCCGGTTGTCATTGGCCGGCGGCTCATCCTGCGCCGCGCCGTGATCGACCTGACGCTCCAGCGTGCCGAGCATCCTGTCGAACAGAGGGTCCTCGCGCCGTCCCTCGACCCGGCGCACGGTACGCAACACGGTGCTGGGATGGGTTCCGGTCACCTCGGCGAGCGCGCGCAGGGTCTCGCCGCTCCCGGTATGCGCGAGGTAGACCGCCGCGTCGTTCGCCAGACAGTTCCCCGCTGCCGCGGAGAAAGCCGAGTGCGCCAGCCCGGCGCAATGGTCGAAGATGTCCTGAGTCTTTGCCACGTCGGTTCGCCTTATTTGAGGGAAATTTTATGCAATATCTTTAGGACGCGATCACTGAATCAAATCTTAACGCGGCCATTCAAGCAGATTTTTACTTGTTGTTAATAATCATTTATTCTTGTTAACCAAGTAATTTGCGCGCTGTGTACGAATTTCGCGCAACACCTACTGGACCTGGGCCATGCTGTACCGAATACGTTCAACGGAGGTCCAGATGGGATATCATACTTGCCCGACAAGCAACGCCATGCCGCTGTTGCGCCCGCGACTGCTGATCGAGACGGCGCGGATCGGCGCCACGCTGTACCAGCGCAAGCGCGACCTGCCGGCAGCACTGGCCGGCACCGGCGCTGCGGGGCTGCCGAAAGCGGCGATCCTGGAGCGGCTGGGCGCGGTGGAACGCGACTGCGAGGAGATGCGGCGCACGCGCTCCCCGGCCTATCGGCCGGGGCGGCATGTGCAGATCCTGGCGGCGCTCCTGGCGGAAGCCGGCGGCGATCAGGCGAAGGCGTCGGGCTCGGACGCCTTGCGGGTGGCGACGTAGTCCTTCAGCGCCTCGTCGATGCCGGGATCGAGCGGCGGCTCGACATATTCGTTCATCAGCCGCTCGACCCGCAGATGCGCGAGCCTGTAGCTGTCGCGCCCGCCCTCGTCGGACCACTGCTCGAACGGCTTGTAGTCCAGCACCTGTGTGCGCCAGAAGGCCTCCTTGAAATTGGCCTGGGTGTGGGCACAGCCGAGATAATGGCCGCCGGGGCCGACCTCGCGGATGGCGTCCATGGCCTGGCCGTTCTCGGAGACATCGACGCCCGCGGCAATCGAATGCAGCACGCCAAGCTGGTCGGCATCCAGCACGAACTTCTCGAAGCTGGAGACCAGACCGCCTTCCAGCCAGCCAGCGGCGTGGAGGCAGAAGTTGACGCCCCCCAGCAGCATGGCATTCAGCGTGTTGGCGGTCTCGTAGGCCGCCTGCGCATCGGGCAGCTTCGAGCCGCAGAGCGCACCGCCAGACCGGAACGGCAGGTTAAGCCGCCGCGCGAGCTGGCCCGCGCCCCAAAGGATTTTCGAGGCTTCCGGCGTACCGAAGGTCGGGGCGCCCGAGTTCATGTCGATCGAGGTCACGAAGGCGCCGAAGATCACCGGCGCGCCCTTGCGCACAAGCTGGGAATAGGCGACGCCCGCCAGCACCTCGGCCAGCACCTGGGTCAGTGTACCCGCCACCGAGACCGGCGCCATGGCGCCGCCGACGATGAAGGGCGAGACGATGCAGGCCTGGCCCGCCTCGGCATAGACCTCGAGCGCGTTCATCATGATCGAGTCGAAGGTCAGCGGCGAGTTGATATTGACCAGCGAGGTCATCACCGTGTTCTCGGCCACGAAGTCCTTGCCGAACAGGATCTCGGCCATCTTCACCGAATCGACCGCGCGCGACTTCTCGGTGACCGAGCCCATGAACGGCTTGTCGCTGAGCTTCATATGGGCATAGAGCATGTCCAGGTGGCGCTTGTTGACGGCCACATCCGTCGGCTCGCAGACCGTGCCGCCCGAGTGGTGAAGCCATTTCGACATATAGGTCAGCTTCACGAACTTCTCGAAATCCGCCATGGTCGCGTAGCGGCGGCCATGCTCGTAGTCGCGCACGAAGGGGGGCCCGTAGACCGGGGCCAGCACCAGGCTCTTGCCGCCGATCACGACGCTGCGCTCCGGGTTGCGGGCGATCTGGGTGTACTGCGACGGCGCGGTGGCACAAAGCTTGCGGGCCAGCCCGCGGGGAATGCGGACGCGCTCGCCGCTCACGTCGGCGCCAGCATCGCGCCAGCGCTGCAGCGCCTCGGGGTTGTCGACGAAGTTCACGCCGACTTCCTGCAGCACCGTCTCGGCATTGGCCTCGATGACCTCGATCGCCTCGGGCGTCAGGACCTCGAAATTCGGGATGTTGCGCTCGATGTAGCGCGCCGCCTCGATCCGGGGGGCGGTCCGCTCGGCGCGCCGCGCCGCGCCGCCGCCGCCACGTGCCCGCCGCCCGCCGCCGCCAACACCTTCCACCGGAGACTCGTTCATTCTTCTGGCCTTCCCTGACTCGGCGCGCTGGCCGCCAAAGGCGCTCCGCCAGAGCCGAAACTGTTTCCCACAATCAGTAAATGCCGCCGATCCGGGACTTCAGACCGGATGTTTTCGGCCATCCCTCGGTCAGGAGCGACATGCAGGCGACATCGCCGGTGACATCGGGGAACCGACGCCATATAGAGTGCCGATCCGGGCGAGCAGACCGAGGCCACGAGCAGAATGACCGCATCTACCTCACATGAAACCTGTCTGATCGTCGATTTCGGCAGCCAGGTAACCCAGCTCATCGCGCGCCGGCTGCGCGAGAGCGGCATCTATTGCGAGATCCATCCGTTCCAGAAGGTCGACAGCGCCCTGATCGGCCGGCTGGCCCCGAAGGCGGTGATCCTGTCAGGCGGACCGGCCAGCGTCTCGGACGAGGGCAGCCCCCGCGCCGACCAGCGGCTGTTCGAGCTGGGCGTGCCGGTGCTGGGTATCTGCTACGGCCAGATGGTGATGGTCCACCAGCTGGGCGGCAGGGCCGAGGGCGGCCACCACCGCGAATTCGGCCGGGCCTTCGTCAGGCTGGACCGCGAGTCGGAACTGTTCAAGGGAATTGCCGGGCCGGGCGCCGAGGAGCAGGTCTGGATGAGCCATGGCGACCGGGTCACCGCGCTGCCGCCGGGCTTCGAGGTGCAAGGCGCCTCGCCGAACGCGCCCTTCGCGGTGCTGGCCGATCCGGCGCGGCGGTTCTACGGGGTGATGTTCCACCCGGAGGTCTACCACACCACCCACGGCGCGCAGTTGCTGCGGAACTTCACCCATGGCATCGCCGGCATGTCGGGCGACTGGACCATGGCCGCCTACAAGGACCAGGCGATCGAGGCGATCCGCGCCCAGGTCGGTGGGGCGAAGGTGATCTGCGGGTTGTCGGGCGGGGTCGACAGTTCGGTCGCGGCGGTGCTGATCCACGAGGCCATCGGCGACCAGCTGACCTGCGTATTCGTCGACACCGGGATGATGCGCGCCAACGAGGCGGAGCAGGTGGTCGGCCTCTTCCGCGACCACTACAACATACCGCTGATCCACGCAGATGAATCGGAACTGTTCCTGGGCGAGCTTGCCGGGGTCACCGACCCGGAGGCCAAGCGCAAGACCATCGGGCGGCTGTTCATCGACGTCTTCGACAAGCACGCGCGCGCCGTCGGCGGCGCCGAGTTCCTGGCGCAGGGGACGCTTTATCCGGACGTGATCGAATCGGTCTCGTTCTCCGGCGGACCCTCGGTCACCATCAAGTCGCACCACAATGTGGGCGGACTGCCCGAGCGCATGAACATGAAGCTGGTCGAGCCGCTGCGCGAACTGTTCAAGGACGAGGTCCGGGCGCTGGGGCGCGAGCTGGGCCTGCCGGAGAGCTTCGTCGGCCGCCATCCCTTCCCAGGCCCGGGCCTGGCGATCCGGTGCCCCGGCGAGATCACCCGCGAGAAGCTGGAAACCCTGCGCAAGGCCGACGCGATCTATCTGGATGAGATCCGCAAGGCCGGGCTCTATGACGAGATCTGGCAGGCCTTCGCCGTGCTGCTGCCGGTGCGCACGGTCGGCGTCATGGGAGACGGGCGAACCTATGACCATGTCTGCGCGCTGCGGGCGGTCACCTCGGTCGACGGCATGACAGCTGACTACTATCCCTTCGAGCACGACTTCCTCGGCCGCACCGCGAGCCGGATCATCAACGAGGTCAACGGCATCAACCGCGTCGTCTACGACGTCACCTCGAAGCCGCCGGGAACCATCGAATGGGAGTGATCGGCCGCTGGTTGCGACGCGTACTCCAGCTGGGTGTTGCGGTGCTGGGGCTGACAGTGGCGGCGGTGATGTATTTCTCGTCCTCTAACATGGCGCAGTACGGAAACGGCGCCGGCCTCGATGCCCCGGTCGCCGCAATCATCGTTCTCGGCGGTGGCATCGACGGCGACGGAGTGCTGGGCTACTCGTCGCGGCGGCGGGTCCGGGCAGCGGTGGCGCTGCTGCAGGCCGGGAAAGCCGAGGCGCTGATCCTGACCGGCTTCAGCCGGGATCCGCGCCGCTGGCCGAGCCTTGCCGAGCTGATGCGCGACCACGCCGTCAGCCTCGGCGCCGATCCCGACCGGCTGATCCTGGAGGAGCGGTCGCGGACCACCTTCGAGAACCTGCGCTTCGGTTTCGCCCTCGCCGACTCTCGCGGCCTGCAGGATATCGCGCTGCTGTCCGATGCCTTCCACATCGAGCGCGCGCGTCATCTGGCGGCTTATCTCGGGCGTCCCGATGTGCGCCTGGTCGCCGCTTACGGCTTGAGCATCGACACGCCGGGCAACCGGGTATGGGGCATCCTGCGCGAGGCTCTGGCCTGGTGGTACAACCTCTACAAGGTCGCGGGTTGGGAGGCGCTGGGTGCGCTCGGATACTCGGTCGACGAACGCGGAGCGATGATCCGATGAGGGCCCAGGCACAGGCCCTTCCGCCCGAGGGCGATGTCGTGCGCGCGGCACTGTGGATGACCGGCGCCATCGTCTCGTTCTCGCTGATGGCGGTGGCCGGGCGCGAGGTCGCGGGTGACCTGGATACCTTCGAGGTGATGCTCTACCGCTCGCTGATCGGGGCGGGCATCGTGACCCTCGCCGGGCTGGCGACCGGACGGCTGCCGGATGCGCGCACGCGCAAGTTCCGGCTGCACGCGGTGCGCAACGTGTTTCACTTCGCGGGCCAGAACCTGTGGTTCTATGGCGTCGCGGTGATCCCGCTGGCGCAGGTCTTCGCCTTCGAGTTCACCACCCCGATCTGGGTGGCACTGATGGCGCCTCTGGTGTTGGGCGAGACAATGACCCGCCAGCGCCTCGTGGCTGTGCTGATCGGCTTTGCCGGGATCCTGATCGTGGCGCGGCCGGGGCTGAGCCCCCTCGGCCCCGGACATCTGGCGGCGGCCGCCGCGGCGATTGGCTTCGCGGGCAGCGTTCTTGCAACCAAGGGTCTGTCTCGAACCGAAGGGGTTTGGACCATCCTGTTCTGGATGACCTGGATGCAGGTGCTGTTCGGCCTGATCTGCGCGGGCTATGACGGCGACATCGCCTTGCCGCAGGCGGGTTCGGCGATTTGGGTCTGCATCGTCGGCATCTGCGGGCTGGCGGCGCATCTGAGCATCGCGACCGCCCTGCGGCACGCACCCGCGACGGTCGTGTCGCCGATGGACTTCGCCCGGCTGCCGATCATCGCCCTGGTCGCGATGGTCCTCTACGGCGAGCCGCTGGAGATCGCCGTCTTCGCAGGGGCCGCGCTGATCCTGACCGGAAACCTGATGAACATCCGGGCCAACAGGAGGGCACGATGACCGCCCCGTCCCGCGAGGCCTCGGAAGCGCTGGTCCGGGACCGCGATGCCGGCATCGAGCGGCTGATCGAGATCATGGCGCGGCTGCGCGCGCCCGACGGCTGTCCGTGGGACCGGGTGCAGGATTTCCGCTCGATCGCTCCCTACACCATCGAGGAGGCCTGCGAGGTGGCCGAGGCCATCGAGCAGGGCGACCGGACGGCGCTGAAGGATGAGCTGGGCGACCTGCTGCTGCAGGTGGTCTACCATGCCCGGATGGCCGAGGAGGAGGGCGCCTTCGGCTTTGCCGACGTGGTCCGGTCGATCTGCGACAAGATGGTGCGCCGCCATCCGCATGTGTTCGGCGACGGCGCCCGCCTCGCCCGGCCCGAGGACGTGGACTGGGAGGGAATGAAGGCCGCCGAGCGGGCCCAGAAGGGCGAGCACCGCGACAGCGTGCTGGACGGCGTGCCTGCCACGCTCTCGGGCCTGACGCGGGCCCTGAAGCTGACCAGGCGGGCGGCGACGGTGGGCTTCGACTGGACCGACCCCGCCGACGTGCTGGCCAAGCTGAACGAGGAAACCGCCGAGCTGGCGGCGGAAATCGGCGCCGGCGACGCCGGCAAGACCGAGGAGGAATACGGCGACCTGCTGTTCGTCATGGTCAACCTGGCCCGGCACCTGGACGTCGATCCGGAGACGGCGCTTCGCCGCGCAAACGCAAAATTCGAGCGCCGGTTCCGCGGCATCGAGGCAGCGCTGGCCGCCGAGGGACGCAGCCCCGCCGAGGCCTCGCTGGACGAGATGGAGGCGCTGTGGGGCCGGATGAAGCGCGCCGAAAAGTGAAGCCGCTTTTCCGATTGTTTTGATCGGATATTGACAAAGCGTTTCAGTCGGGTATTCAGAAGCCGATTCAATCAACGGAGTCGCATCATGCGCAAAACCCTTCTTCTCGCCGCCAGCCTGTTCGCTGTGGCCGGCCCCGCCCTCACCGATGCAGCGCTGGCCGACGAGGTAAATGTCTACACCTCGCGCCAGGAATCCCTGATCGCGCCGATCTTCGACGCCTTCACCGCCGAGACCGGCACAAAGGTCAATGTGCTCTACGCCGAGAAGGGCCTGATCGAGCGCCTGAAGGCCGAGGGCGCGCGCGGCCCCGCCGATCTCTACATCACCGCCGACATCGGCAGCGTGAAGGCAGCGACGGACGCCGGGCTGACCCAGCCGCACGGCTCGGCGGCGGTGGAAGCGGAGGTGCCGGAGGCGCTGCGCGACGCGGGCGGGCACTGGTTCGCGCTGACCACCCGCGCCCGGGTCGCCTATACCTCGAAGGACCGGGTCGATCCGGCCGAGGTCACCACCTGGGAAAGCCTGGCCGACCCGAAATGGAAGGGCCGCATCTGCATCCGTCCCGGTGCCCACAGCTACAACCTGGCGCTGGTCGCCGCGATGATCGCGCATCACGGCCGCGACGGCGCGAAGGCCTGGGTCGAGGGCCTGAAGGCCAACCTGGCGCGCAAGCCGCAGGGCAACGACCGCGCCCAGGTCAAGGCGGTCTGGGCCGGCGAATGCGACATCGCCATCGGCAACACCTACTACATGGGCAAGATGCTGGAGGAGGCCGACCAGCGCCCCTGGGCCGAGTCGGTCAACGTGATCTTCCCGGTCTTCAGCGGCGGCGGCGCGCATGTGAACATCTCGGGCGCGGCGGTGACGGGCTCGTCACCGAACCGCGACGCAGCACTGAAGCTGGTCGAGTTCATGCTGGGTGACGGCGCGCAGAAGCTGTACGCCGAGTTGAACTACGAATACCCGGTCCGCGCCGGCGTCCCCGCCTCGGACCTGGTCGCGAGTTGGGGCAGCTTCGAGCCCGACACCATCCCCCTGACCCAAATCGGCGACCTGCGCGGCGAGGCGCTGAAGATCGTCGAGGAGACCGGGTTCGACAACTGAACCGGGCAAAGGCCGGCCGATGTCCGCTTCGCACCGAGGCCCGGACATCGGCCGGAAAGCGACGGGTGTCGCCGATGTGCCAGATGTTGACGATGACGCCCGGTCTCTGGCCGTGATATGATCGCCACCAGCGGCAGATTGGAAAAGGCCATGGTCGACCCATCCGAAGCGGTCTCCACGTACATCTCGGCGAAGGACGGCAATCGCCCCTGGCTGATGCGCCGAGCCTTCGCCGAAGACGCCCGACTGGAAATGATCGTCAACACCGATGCGATCTCATTTCC
>DATHZU010000533.1:0-12723 GCA_035458445.1 Thermohalobaculum sp.
GAGGGAGGTCAAGCGGCCATTGTCGCGACATGATCCCTCCCCCTGGAAGGGGGAGGTCAGGAGGGGGTCGGGGCGCAGCAGGAGTTGCCCTCGTTGACCGCCGGGTCAAATCCCCTTCGCGCGGCGGGTCACCTCGACGAACAGCGCTGCATAGAAGGCGAAGCTCGCAACCAGGACCATCCCGTGCCAGATCGCGACCCGGAACCGCAGCCGGTTCCAGTAGAGGATCACCACGCCAACCGTGTAGAGCAGGCCCCCGACAAACATCAGAATAAGGCTGGTGGCTGAGATCGCCTGCAGGATAGGGTTGCCCAGGACGACGACGCTCCATCCCATGATGATGTACAGCGCCAGCGTCAGCCACTCCCAGCGCCGCGCCGAGATCATCTTGATGCAGACCCCCATCAGTGCCGCGCCCCAAATGCCGGCCAGGATCGGGGTCGCCTCGCCCGGAGCCAGCAGCACCGCGAAGGGGGTATAGGTGCCGGCGATCTTGACATAAATTGCCGCGTGGTCGAGCCGGCGCAGGATTTGCCGGCTGCGCCCGTCACGCGCCATGTGGTAGCAGGCGGACAGGCAGAGCATCGCGACGAGGCTGACGCCGTAGACCACCGCCGCCCCCACGGTCGAGGCATCGCCGAACCAGATCACCGCGACCGTGACGAAGACCGGTACCGCGATCAGAGCGGCGACGATCCCGGCGATATGAATGATGAGGTCGGCCAGATGCTCGGCCTGGCTTAGTACCGGATGTATCATCCGATTTGCAGGAAGAACCACAGGTAATCGATCATTCCGCATACATTCGAATATACTCTGAAAAATGTTAATAACTTGGCAACTTCACGATTTGTTCTATAAATAAATTTCATTTGATTTTGATCGGGAATTGATCGCAGCCCGCGATACCGTGCGGTCCGCCGGGGACGGGCCGGGCGCGGGGTTGGGCAGGTCCCCGTCTTCGCCGGGTGTCGGCGAGACTTCCGCTTGTTAAATTAACACCTTAAATTCAATGTCTTATGAATTTCTGCGCGCGTTCCGCCCTGCGTTTATCCGCCGATCACCACCAGCAGGTCCTTCGCATCCACCTGCGTTCCGGCAGGCGCCACGATCCTCTCCACGACCCCGCCCCGCTCCGCATGCAGCGCGGTTTCCATCTTCATCGCCTCCAGCGTCAGCAGCATGTCGCCGGCCTTGACCTTCTGCCCCGCGGTCACCGCCACCGAGCCGACGATCCCCGGCATCGGCGCGGCCACATGGCTGGGGTTCTTCGGGTCGGCCTTCTCTGCCTTGGCGTGGCTGGCGGTGAAGCGCTTGTCCTCGATCCGGATGGTGCGGGGCTGGCCGTTCAGTTCGTAGAACAGGCGCACCGCCCCCTTCTCGTCCGGCTCCGAGACGGTCAGCAGCCGGATCACCAGCGTCACGCCGGGACGCAGATCCACAAGAATCTCCTCGCCGGCTTCCATGCCGTAGAAGAAAGTCGGCGTCGGCAGAACCCGGACCGGGCCGAAGTCGCGCCGCTTGCCCATGTAGTCGAGATAGACCTTGGGATACATCAGGTACGAGCACAGGTCTTCGTCGTCGACCGTGACGCCCGGCATCTGTCCCTCGGCCTCGGCGCGCACCGCCTCCAGGTCGACCGGCTTCATCAGGCTCCCGGGGCGCACCGTGATCGGTTGCGCGCCCTTCAGCACCTTCTTCTGCAACGCCTTTGGGAACCCCCCCGTCGGCTGGCCCACATCGCCCTTGAAGAAGGTGACGACCGACTCCGGGAAGGCGACGTCGACCTCGGGATTCTCGACATCCGCGCGGGTCAGTCCGGCCGAGACCATGGTCAGCGCCAGGTCGCCGACGGTCTTGGCGATCGGCGTCACCTTGATCACGTCGCCGAACATGGCGTTCACGTCGGCATAGGTCCGCGCCACGTCGTGCCAGCGGTCCTCCAGCCCCATCGAGCGGGCCTGGGCGCGCAGGTTGGTCACCTGGCCCCCCGGCATCTCGTGCAGATAGACCTCGGCCGTGCCCGACCGCATATCGGATTCGAAGCCCGCATAAAGGCCACGCGCCCCTTCCCAATAGGTCGAGATATCGCGCACCGCGTCGAGATTGAGCCCGGTGTCGCGCTCCTGATGCTGCAACGCCGCGGCGATGGACCCCAGCGGCGGTTGCGAGGTCAGGCCCGAGATCGCGTCCATCGCCGCATCCGCCGCGTCGACCCCCGCCTCGGCAGCCGCCAGCACCGAGGCCGCCGAGATGCCGGAAGTGTCATGGGTGTGGAAATGGACCGGGATGGTGATCTCGTTCTTCAGGGCCGTCACCAGAGCCTTTGCGGCGGCGGGCTTCACCAGTCCGCCCATGTCCTTGATGCAGAGGACATGGGCGCCCGCCGCTTCCAGTTGCTTCGCCAGGTCGACATAGTAGTTCAGCGAGTACTTCGCCCGCTTAGGGTCATGGATGTCGCCGGTGTAGCAGAGCGCGGCCTCGCAGATCTTGCCGCTGGCCAGCACCGCGTCGATGCAGACCCGCATGTTCTCGACCCAGTTCAGCGGGTCGAAGATGCGGAACAGATCGACCCCGGTCAGCGCCGCGCGCTCGACGAATTTCTCGACCACATTGTCCGGGTAGTTGGTGTAGCCGACCCCGTTCGAAGCGCGGATCAGCATCTGCAGCAGCAGGTTCGGCATACGCGCCCGCATTTCGCGCAGGCGCTGCCAGGGGCATTCCTGCAGGAAGCGGTAGGCCACGTCGAAGGTGGCGCCGCCCCAGCATTCCACCGAGAACAGTTCGGGCAGGTTATGGGCGTAAGCCGGCGCCACACGCAGCATGTCGATCGACCGCATCCGGGTGGCCAGCAGGCTCTGATGCCCGTCGCGCATGGCGGTGTCGGTCATCAGCAGGCGCTTCTCCGCCAGCATCCAGTCGGCGACCGCCTTCGGACCCTGCTCGTCCAGCATCTGCTTGCTGCCGCGCGGCACATCGGCCACCAGGTTTGCCGGGACATGCGGCGGGTGGGCGCTGGCGGGGGGCCGGGCACGGCCCTTGGCCTCCGGGTTTCCGTTCACGGTGACCTCGCCGATATAGGCCAGCAGCTTCGTGGCCCGGTCGCGGCGGCGCTTGAACTCGAACAGCTCGGGCGTCGTGTCGATGAACTTGGTGGTGTAGCTGAGGTCCAGGAAGGTCGGGTGCTTCAGCAGGTTCTCGACGAAGACCAGGTTGGTGGCGACGCCCCGGATACGGAACTCGCGCAGCGCCCGGTCCATGCGGGCGATGGCCTCCTCGGGGGTCGGCGCCCAGGCCGTGACCTTCTCCAGCAGCGAGTCGTAGAAGCGGGTGATCACGGCGCCCGAATAGGCGGTGCCGCCATCCAGCCGGATGCCGAAGCCGGTGGCGCCGCGATAGGCGGTGATGCGGCCGTAGTCGGGGATGAAGTTGTTGAGCGGGTCCTCGGTGGTGATCCGGCATTGCAGCGCGTGACCGCGCAGACGCACGTCATTCTGGCTCGGCGTGCCGGTCGCCTCGGCGATGGTCGCGCCCTCGGTGATGCGGATCTGTGCCTGGACGATGTCGATGCCGGTGACCTCCTCGGTCACGGTATGCTCGACCTGGACGCGCGGATTGACCTCGATGAAGAAGAATTCACCGCTATCCACGTCCTGCAGGAATTCCACAGTGCCCGCGCATTGATAGTTCGCGTGGCGGGCGATCTTCAGCCCCAGCTCGCAGATCTCGGCCCGCTTCGCTTCGTCGAGATAGGGCGCGGGGGCGCGCTCGACGACCTTCTGGTTGCGCCGCTGCACCGAGCAGTCGCGCTCGAACAGATGGTAGAGCCCGCCATGGTGGTCGCCGAGGATCTGCACCTCCACATGGCGCGCGCGCTGGATCATCTTCTCCAGATAGCCCTCGCCATTGCCGAAGGCGGCCTCGGCCTCGCGCCGGCCCTCGCGGACCTTGGCCTCCAGCTCGGAGGGCGCCAGGATCGGCCGCATGCCGCGCCCGCCGCCGCCCCAGCTGGCCTTCAGCATCATCGGGTAGCCCACCTCCTCGGCCATGGCGCGGATCGCCGCCATGTTGCCCTCGGGATCGGGCAGAACCGGGCTGGCGGGGATCACCGGCACGCCCGCGGCGATGGCGGCCTGCCGGGCGCTGGCCTTGTCGCCCAGCATCCGCATGGTCTCGGCCTTCGGCCCGATGAAGGCGATCCCGGCGGCGGCGCAGGCATCGACGAAGGCGGGGTTCTCGCTGAGCAGCCCATAGCCCGGGTGAATCGCGTCGGCGCCGCAGTCTTTGGCCACCTGCACGATGCTGGCGATGTCCAGATAGGCGGCGACCGGCCCCTTGCCGGCGCCCACCTGATAGGCCTCGTCAGCCTTGAAACGGTGCAGGCTGAGCTTGTCCTCCTCGGCGAAGATCGCGACCGTCCGCTTGCCCAGCTCGTTGGCGGCGCGCAGCACCCGGATGGCGATCTCGCCACGGTTGGCAACGAGGATTTTCTGGAACTGGGCCATGTGCGGGATCCTCGTGGGGCAAGCTGCGGTTTCCACCTTGCGGAATAGCGGCGGGGCGGAAGCCGGGCAAGCGCTGTTGCGACATTCCGGTGCCAAAGCGCGGAGTCGAGGGCCATCCGCTCCGGCACCGCAGGTTTCACCGCCCGCCGATTGCGCTTTCGCTCGGACTGCGCGCGGGCTAGCCTCGGGCCGGGATTAACGGAGTCCGCAGGCAATGCTCGACCAGATCGACACCCCCGCCGTCGTGATCGACCTCGACGTGGCCGAGGCCAACATCGACCGCTACCAGGCCTATTGCGACCAGCACGGCATCCGGCTGCGGCCGCATATCAAGACCCACAAGCTGCCCTCGCTGGCGAAGCGCCAGCTTGCCGCCGGGGCCGCCGGGATCACCTGCCAGAAGATCTCGGAGACCGAGGCGATGATCGCGGAAGGCGGCATCGACGACGTCTTCCTGACCTACAACGTGCTGGGCGAGACCAAGCTGGCGCGGCTGCGCGAACTGGCCAAAAGGGTGCGCCTGTCGGTGGTGGCGGACAGCGACATCGTGGTGGCTGGGCTGGCGGCGGCCTTTGCCGACGGCGTCGCGCCGCTGACCGTGTTCGTCGAATGCGACACCGGGGCCGGGCGCTGCGGGGTGCAGACACCCGAGGAAGCCCGCGACCTCGCGCTCCGCATCGCCGCCGCCCCGGTGCTCACCTTCGGCGGACTGATGACATATCCGCCAAAGGGTGACGTGGCGGCGGTGCAGCGGTTCTTCTCGCGTGCCAAGGCGCTCTGCGAGGAGGCCGGGCTGGAGGTACCGACGGTCTCTGGCGGCGGCTCGCCCGACATGTGGCATGCCCACGAGGCGCCGGTGGTGAACGAGTACCGGATCGGCACCTTCGTCTACAACGACCGCTCGCTTGTGGCGCGCGGAACCTGCGGCTGGGACGACTGCGCCCTGACCGTGCTGGCCACCGTGGTCTCGGTGCCGGAACCCCACCGCGCCATCATCGACGCGGGGTCCAAGGTACTGACCGCCGACCTGCTGGGTCTCGACGGCTATGGCCATGTGCTGGGGCGCGACGATATCCGTGTAGACCAGTTGTCCGAGGAACACGGCCGCCTGGTCTCCAAGGGGCCGATCGGCCTGACGGTGGGCCAGCGCGTGCGGATCGTACCGAACCACGCCTGCGTGGTCTCGAACATGCTGGATCAGGTGATCGCGGTGCGGGGCGACCGGGTTGAGGGTCCGATCCAGGTAGCGGCACGCGGTCAGGTGTGGTAGCGCCCGTCAGGGCCGGAAACCTTGTCCGGTTGGAGCTGTGCAAGCGTGCACACGTGATCATGTGATTGAATTAAAACGAAAATAAATTGATGCCCCAAAACGGGACATTGCCGGGGGCACCCGGCAGGGCGCGGGTTCATTTCACCTCCCAAGGGAGCATGGTGGTGCAGCGACCTGGCGCTCACGCCCATCGGGACGACGGTGATCGTCGCCGCGCCGAGCCGGTTGCTCAACGAAGCTTGAACACCTTCGAGACCGTTTGTTCGCTCGAGCGGTAATCGACGAAGCCCATTCGGGCGTAATACCCCTGGCCGCCCGTGTTCTGCCGCCGGATGGTCGCATCGACCCGCTCGACGCCCGCGGCGCGCGCCGCATCTCTCGTCGCCAAAAACAGCCTGCGCCCAAGCCCCTCGCGGTGCCGGCCCAGCGCCACGTATGTCGCGATGATCGCCCAGCCGGGTGGCAGCCTGTCCGGTCCGGGCCAGTCGGGATCGACCCACTCGAGCGACTGAAACCCCATAACTTCCGTGCCTTCGGCCGCACAAAAACAGCAGATTCCCCGCGGCGGCGCGATGAAGGTCGAGGTGATCCCCGGCACGTCGAAGGGCCGCAGGTGGGCCGTTGTCCCGCCCCGCCGGATAACCGCGTTCAGAAGCGCCGCCATCGCCTGGGCGTCTGCCGGGATTGCTGGGCGGATCATGACTGTCATGGGTGGGGTCGGGATCTCGGATGAAACGGGCAGCGCGGTGCCGTCAGGGGGTCCCGTGGCCCTTTCCCGGCGCCTTCAGCCGGTTCAGCACCTGCATCGGCCCCCACATTGCCGCGCGGGCGATCGGGTTGGACCGGAGTTGCGCCTTGGCCTTCTCGAAACGCATGACGTCCTCGATGCGGCGGTCCAGAAACGCCCAGGTGTTCTCGAAGCCGGGGCTCTGGTCGCCCAGCCAGTAGAGCAGCGTGGCGGAGTAGACCGAACCCAGGATCATCCGCTTGGTGTACCAGTTGTAATCCTCGGAGGTGTCGCCGCAGCCCTTCCAGATGATGTCCGCCGTCTCCCAGATCGCCTTGGCCCCCTCGGCGGCGTAGAGCGGCAGCGCCAGCAGGGCGGTGCCCCGGCGGACCGCCTCGCGGTCGTCGGCCAGCAGTTCCAGCCGGCGGCGCACGCAATGGGTCACCCGCTCGCGGATGCGCATGGCCGCGAGATCGGCGCCGGCCAGTTCCTCGGCCAGGGCCCGGTCGGCACGGCGGTGGAACGCCAGCGCCATGTCGATGCCGCCGCGCGGGAAGGCGAGGTGCGCCAGCCCGGCGTCGACTCCCGAATCAGCTATGGCCGCATCCAGCGCCGCCCTGGTCCAGCCGTCGAACGCCACATGGGGCAGCGCCGCCTCCAGCAGGCGGGTGCGAGCCTCGGCGATGTGGGTTTCCTCGGTCTTGCGCTGATTTGTCATCGAAAACCTGCTATTATGGCCGCTCGCTGCAGTGGACAGCGCTGGGGCGCCTATGTATATAGGCCGCTCCTGCGAAAATCGAAACTTTCGGAAAGGTGGTGACGTAGGTGCAGGTACTGGTTCGCGACAACAATGTCGATCAGGCGCTTCGGGCGCTGAAGAAGAAGATGCAACGCGAGGGCGTTTTTCGCGAGATGAAGCTTCGGCAGCATTATGAGAAGCCGAGTGTGAAACGCGCGCGGGAAAAAGCCGAGGCAATTCGGCGGGCGCGCAAGCTGGCTCGCAAGAAATTGCAGCGCGAGGGTCTTCTCTGAGGCAACTCCGGAAGCGTCCCGGCTTGGACCAGGACGCATCAAGCGTTCGGCCCCCGCAATGTCCTTGCGGGGGCTTTTCCGTTCAGTCATCCCAGTGGTGGAGGGCGCAACGATGGTGATGTTGCCCGAGGCCCGAGCGCCCGAAGGCATGCGGCTCTACGTTATCGGCGACGTTCATGGGCGGCGCGATCTCCTGGTCAAGATTCACCGCCGGATCGCCCGCGACATCGAGCGGCGCCCGGCGCGGGACTGCCGCGTGATCCACCTGGGCGACTATATCGACCGCGGCCCGGATTCGGCGGGTGTGCTGGAAGTGCTGGCCCGCTATGCGGCGGACGAGCGTGCCCTGTTCCTGCGCGGTAACCACGACCAGTTCCTGATCAACTTCATGGGCGGCGTCACCGCGGAATTCGATGTCTGGATGGGCAATGGCGGCATCAAGACGCTGGACTCCTTCGGCCTGGACGGCTTCGGGGCCACCTACGGATATGACGACGGGTCGCTGGCGGTGCTGCGCCAGACCCTGGAGCAGGCCATTCCGGCCGATGTGATGGGGTTCCTCGACCGGCTGGACCTGATGCACCGCTTCGGCGACTACGTGTTTGTTCATGCCGGGGTGCGGCCCGGTGTTGCGCTGGACGACCAGGAACCCAGCGATCTGATCTGGATGCGCGAGCCTTTCCTGTCGGATGACAGCGACCACGGGGCCGTGATTGTCCATGGCCACACCCCGACCGACGTGGTCGAGATGTACCCGAACCGCATCAGCGTCGACACCGGCGCGGTCTTCACCGGCGTCCTGAGCTGCCTGGTGCTGGAGGGAACCGACAGGTTCCTGCTGGAGGATGGCTGGCTGCAACCCTTGAAGCTGTAGCCGGGCGGGCCGGCCGCTACTACCCGGTCAGGCCGGCGACGAAGGCGGCGGCGTCCCGGGCGGCCGCGCCGGGCGGCAGGTCGTTGTGGCGTGCGTCCGGATAGACGATCAGCCGCTTCTTCGCCTGCGCCGCCTCATAGAGCCTTCGCCCCTGCGCGGGCGGGATGATCCGGTCGGCGCTTCCCTGCAGGACCAGCAGCGGCGCGCCGATCGTGCCGATCAGGTCGGCGGTGTCCCAGCGCTCCCAGGGCAGGATCAGGCAGACCGGAAAGATCGGGTAGTGAATCTGCGCCACCTCGCAGAGCCGGTTGAATGGCGACTCGAGGATCAGCGCGGCAGCCGGGCGCCGCGCGGCCAGCTGCACCGCCAGCGCGGCGCCGAGCGATGTGCCCCAGATCACCCGGTGCGGCGCCGGCTTCCCGTCCAGAAGCCCGTCGAGCCCGTCGTAGAGGGCCAGCGCATCCGCGGTCAGCGCCTCCTGCGAGGGGGTGCCGGGCGTCTCTCCCGCGCCGCGATAGTTCAGCGCGGCGATGCCGTAACCGCCTTCGGCCAATGCCGCCAGCAGCGGCGCATGGGCCGGCAGCATGCCGCCATTTCCCATGAAATAGAGCACGACCGGGCTCCCGGGCGCCGGCGCCTTCAGCCAGACCGTAAGTGGCGTTCCATCGGCCGCCGTCAGGGTCACCGCATGGGCGCCGGGCAGGCCGACGGGACGCTCCACCGAGAACCCCGGCTGGAAGGGATAGATCAGGGTGCGGGCCGAGAGAACCAGCCCGGCGCAGGCAATCAGCCACACCGCGAAGGCAGTCAGGGCACCGCGAATCAGCAATGCGCGCATCGGTCCGGCCCTACGACGGTCAGGGCCGATCGCAGCCGCGTCACTGCCGGTCTGTCAACGGTGCGGCTCAGGTGGGATTGGTGCCGACGATGGCGAGGAAGATCAGCGCCACGGCCGAGACCACGCAGACCAGGATGCTGGCCTTGATCAGCCCGGCAAAGGTCTTTTCCTGCTCGGTCGTGTCCATCGAGCCATGCTTGAATTCGCCCATCTGTAGTCCCCTCCGCGAGAGTCGATTCCTGTTCTGGCGCCGTTATAGCGGGAACTGGCGGCGGTGCAAAACGAGTTCTGTCAGGTGCCGGCCCGGCTGTAATGCCAGGTGCCGCGGGGACCGTGCGCGCGTACCGCGCGGCCGGTCCGGACCAGGTGGTTCAGATGCGCCACTGCCTCGCCCAGCGCCAGGCCGTATTCGCCGGCGCCGATCGGGCGCTTGAAGATCGCCGGGAAGGTCTCGGCTGCCGTCACCGGACCCGTGGCGATCTGGGCTTCGACCCGGGTCAACGCATGCGAATGGTTGTCGATCAGCTGCGTCAGCCGGAAGGCGAGACCCCGGAACGGCAGCTTGTGGCCGGGCAGGACCAGATGCTCGGGCCGGGCATGACCGCCCAGGCGGGCGCAGCTCTCCAGCCAGTCGCCCAACGGGTCGGCTTCCGGCTCGGTCGGATAGACGCTGATGTTCGACGAGATGCCGGGGATCACCTGATCGCCCGACAGCAGGATGCCGTCGTCGGACCAGAAGGTAGCATGGTGCGGCGCGTGGCCATGGCCGAGGCGCAGGGTCCAGCCGCGCCCCGCCATGGTCAGCCGGTCGCCCTCGTCGATGGCGCGGAAACCCAGGGGAATTGGCGCGACACAGGCCGAGAAGTTGAACGGCGTCTCGCTCGCATAGGCCGCCAGCATGTCTTCGGGCATGCCGGCGCGGCGGCGGAACTCGATGTGCTGCGCGGTCGGGCGGTCGTGGTGGTCCAGCGTCAGCATCCGGCCGAAAAGCCAGGCGACGCGCGTGGCCCAGATCTCGGCACCCTGCGCGGCGAACCAGCCCGCGAGGCCGATATGATCGGGATGATGGTGGGTCAGGATCACCCTGCCGACCGGTTTGCCCGCCAGCGGCCCGGCCAGCAGCGCGGTCCATGCCGCGCGGCCCCGTTTCCAGTGGAGCCCGGTGTCGATCAGCGTCCAGTGGTCGCCGTCGTCGAGCAGGTAGACATTGACGTGGTCCAGCTTCATCGGCAGCGGCAGCCGCGCCCACAGGATGCCGGGGGCGACCTCGGTGATCGTGCCGGGTCCGGGCGGCGCTTCCCAGGGGTGATCCAGCGCCGGGGGCTGGGTCATCCGGCCAGGGCCTCGGCGTCCAGCGCATAGAGCGGACCGGCACCCTGGGTTGCGGCGCGTTCCAGCGCATTGCACTCGGGTGCGATCTGGGTGGCGAAGAAATGCGCCAGCGCCTGCCGCGAGGCCGATCCTGGCGTCCCGCGCGCCGCCAGCGCGCCGCGGCCGAGGTAATGCGCACCCAGCGCCAGCGCGACCAGCCGCAGATAGGGAGTGGCGCCCGCGGCCCGGTCGTTCGGGGCGGCGCGCAGCATCCAGTCGGTTGCGCGCGCGGCCGCTTCGGCAGCGTTGATCACCCCCTCGGCGATGGCCTCGTATTCCCCCTGCAGCGTCGCCAGTTCGGCCCCGGTCGCGGTCATCTCGGCGATGATCTGGCGGGCCATGGCGCCGTTGTCGACCGACAACTTGCGCCCGACCAGGTCCATGGCGTGGATGCCGTTGGTGCCCTCGTAGATCGCGGTCACGCGTACGTCGCGGGCCAGCTGCGCGGCGCCGGTTTCCTCGATGAAACCCATCCCGCCATGCACCTGGATGCCGATATTGGCGACCGTGTTGCCCGTATCGGTGCCGAAGGCCTTCGCGATCGGGGTCAGGAACGCGCCGCGCCGAGAATGGGTCTCGCGCTCGTCCTCGGAGTCCGCGGCCCGCGCCATGTCCAGCGAGAAGGCGCAGTCGTAGCAGATCGCCCGGGTCACCTGGGTCAGCGCCTTCATGGTCATCAGCATCCGGCGCACATCCGCATGGCCGATGATGGTCGCCGAGCCGTCCGCCGTGCGGCCTTGGCGGCGCTCCAGCGCGAAGGCCATCGCCTTCTGCGTCGCCGCCTCGGCGATCGCCAGCCCCTCGACGCCGACGCCCAGCCGGGCATTGTTCATCATGGTGAACATCGCCGCCATGCCGCCGTGGTCGCGGCCCACCATCCAGCCGGTGGCGCGGTCGAACTCCATCACCGCCGTCGGCGAGCCATGCAGCCCAAGCTTGTGCTCCAGGCTGACCGGGCGCAGCGAGTTGGCCACACCGGGATTTCCGTTCTCGTCAGGAATGAACTTCGGCACGATGAACAGCGAGATTCCCTTGGTCCCCGGCACCCCGTCCGGCAGGCGTGCCAGCACCAGGTGACAGATGTTCTCGCAGACGTCGTGGTCGCCCCAGGAGATGAAGATCTTCTGGCCGGTGATGGCATAGGTCCCGTCCCCGTTCGGTTCGGCGCGGGTCGCGAGCGCGCCCACATCCGAGCCCGCCTGCGGTTCGGTCAGGTTCATGGTGCCGTTCCACAGGCCGGAGTTCAGTTTCGGCAGATACAGGTCCTTGATCGCGTCCGAGGCATGGTGCTCCAGCGCCTCGATCTGGCCCTGGCTCATCAGCGGGTTCAGGCTGATTGCCAGGCAGGCCGACGCCATCATCTCGTTGACGAAGGTGGCGAAGCACTGCGGCAACCCCATGCCGCCATATTCCGGGTCGCCGGTGATGCCCACCCAGCCGCCCTCGGCGATGGCCTGATAGGCCTCGCGAAACCCCGGCGCACATCGCACCACGCCGTTCTCCAGCCGCGCGGGGTGCAGATCGCCATTGCGGTTGACCGGGGCCAGCACGCCTTCGCAAAGCTTGGCCGCTTCTTCCAGGATCGCGCCCCGGGTCTCGGCGGTCGCCTCGGCGAAGCGTCCGGTCTCGGCCAGCCGGTCCTGGCCGACGATCCGGGCGGCGCAGAACTCCATCTCGGCGAGGGGCGCGCGGTAGGTCATTCGGGTCCTCCGTATGCGGCGGCGCTTGCCTGAAACAAGGGGGCAAGGTAAGCGAGGGCGGGGGCTGATCAAGTGGCCCGCATCGTGTTAGGCCAAAGCCGGGAGCGCGGGCAAGAGTGCTGACGACCGAAATTCTTGCCCCGGACGAAGCCGGCATTGCCCGGGCGGCCGAACTGCTTGGCGAAGGGAGGCTGGTGGCCTTCCCGACCGAGACGGTTTACGGCCTCGGCGCGGACGCGCGCGACGGCCGCGCGGTGGCCGCGATCTTCGACATCAAGGGACGGCCGCAGTTCAATCCGCTGATCGTGCATGTCGCCGACCTCGCCGCCGCCGAGCGGCTGGTGCGGCTGAACAAGGCCGCACGCAAACTGGCGGCGGCGGTCTGGCCCGGGCCGCTGACGCTGGT
>DATHZU010000534.1:0-3232 GCA_035458445.1 Thermohalobaculum sp.
CCCGCCTCCGCAAGCGCCAGAGCATAACGCGCCTTCGGCCGCGACAGGCCAAGGCCCCGCAATGCCTCGACGTCCAGCGCGCTCAGAACGGCCGGATCGCCTGCCCCAGCCGCGGAGAGCCTGCGCCAGACCGCATCTGCGGAGGCGACCGACAGTTGCTGGGCGCAGATAGCATGCAACAGCGCCGGAAACCCACCCTCGCGGCGGCGAAGCGGCGGCGTCCCGGTCAATTCCAGCGCCAAGCCAAATCGCGGCTCGGCGCGAACCAGCCAATCGCATCCCTCCAGGATGTCCGCCTCGGTTTCGATGATGCGTCCGGTCATGGCGGCCCTCGTCCCTGACACGGAAGTGGTCACCGCACAGTAATTTGGATCGGCGGGGCGCCTCAAGGTGCAATTATCCACACACTCTGCCCGCAGCCGGCCTGAGCGCCCGCGCGGACCGGAAACTCACGCCGGCCCCACTCCCCAAATTGTACCGCTGGCGGCGCCGAGGTTCAGCGCTGGAAGCCCGGCAAGCCGAGTGATCGTCGTGATCAGCAGCGCGCCGACCCCGCGCAACAGACGTTCGATAGTAGTTGTCGCCAGAGCCTGTATGTTGCGAACGAAACGGGTGACCATCCGCTCCAACTCGACCATCTCGGTATTCAGTTGCTCGTCGGTGATCGCTCCGGTTGCGTAACCTTCGCCCAGGATCAGAGTGAAACTTGCGATGGCGCGGGCCTTCGCCTGCGAGTATCCACGCAACAGCGCCAGGTCAGTCTGCAGGATACTCGAGACGACCAGGCCGATCTCGGCGGTTAAGGCATCGAAATTCTGTGCCATTTGGATGTCCTTTTTCAACGGTTTCGGTTCAGGATGTCGCGCTCGTAGACCAGCGCGTCGCGCAGGATGTCCTCCAGCGCCGTTCGCCGCAGTGCCAACTGTGCATGATCCAGGCCCAGCGCCGGAATCTGGGGAGCTGCGCCAGGTTGTTCCGGGCGCTTCCCGCCGATCGCCTGCCACTGCCTGAATGCGCCGATGTAGGCCTCGACCTCGGCGTCATGCGCCGCCAGCGCGGCTTCGTAGGCGGCCTGCCGCTCGGCCCGATTGCCGGTTCCCGCGCGGTCCAGTGCCTCCAGCGCGCCGAGATTTCGCAGAAAGTCCTCCATGTAGGCGGGCGTCGCGTCGGCGTATTCCGCCATTCGCGCGGTCACATCCGCCGGGATTCCCTCAGCCAGTGACAAGTTCGCACCCAGGTCGGCAAGACGCATCACCAGCGGCCCGGGCGCGGCCGCCGAACCGCGTGCCTGGGCCATCAGCCGAACGGTCTCCGCTCGGCTGCTCAGATCACGGTAGCGTGGAGCGCGGTCGTCATGAGTGACGCCGGAGTTGGGCTGCAATTCCTGGAACAGCCGCAACGTCTCGGCGGTGAGCTCGGTGAGCTCGCCCGCCAGGACCGCATCATAGGCTGGCTCTCGCCCGACCGCACAGGCCGACAGCATGACAAAGGCTGACAGGGTCAGCAGAACCCTGCCCCATCGTTCGATGGTGGCACGCATTCGTGTCTCCTTCTCCGGGTTTCCGCCGCGCGGTCACGGGAGCAGGAGACGCACCCGCGGCGCGGGGCTCAGAGGCACTGGGATTAGAGAAAATTGGTTAAAATCGCGTTCAGTCGGCTCACCGATCGGGATCACTTCCGGAATTTCAGATTCCGGCTTCCGGTCGGGACAGTTTTGCGCCTGATGCGGCCCAGCAACCAGAACAGAGCGCCCGCGACCGCCAGATCCGCGACGGCGGGCCATTCCAACACGGTCTGAAAGCCTGGATCCCACAGGGCGGGACTCAGATGCCGCTCGATCGCGGGCTGCAGCAAAAGCAGGCTGTCTCGATGGATCCAGGCCCACCATTCACCCAGCGCGCGAAGCCGGAACCCCTCACCCCCGGTCAGCGAAGCAATGACATCGCCAGCAAGGCATGCCAGCGCAAGCCCGAGGAGCAGAATGCCCAGCCAGTGGAAAAAGCGCATTCGGCCCCTCCTGAGCAGGCTCAGCGGCACATCCGCGAAGCATCGTCCAAGCCCCGAGGCTAGTCGCATTCCCGGTGCTTGCCAAGATTGGCCGACTGCGCCCCGGGAGCCTTGCCATTCCAGCCTCTCCGATATAGCGTCCGCCGCCACGGAGAGATGGCCGAGCGGTCGAAGGCGCACGCCTGGAAAGCGTGTATAGGGGCAACTCTATCGCGGGTTCGAATCCCGCTCTCTCCGCCACCCAGTCCCTGCTCTGTCACGTGATTCCTCACTTCGTCGAATTTATCCCGCCTTTCCGTGGCTTAGGCAGGTCGTGGTGTTCATGGAGACGTGCTGATTTGGTCATTCGGCGCGAGATTGGCGCACCGGTCTCCGTTTGCAGAAACCGCGGTTCGGTTTGGTCTCTGGGAGGGGGCTGAATCGGTCCCAGCGCGCGATCAAAGTGATGCGATCTTCGCCCGCTGGTCGGCCCAGACTAGTTGATGGTCGGACTTGATCAATGCATCCGACGTAAGAGTAACCGGCTGGCGGCCGGCGACGATCGCCTCGACGATGTCGGGCGCGAGAAAGGCGAGATCGACCAGATGGGCGATGCGGCGCTGGGAGAGGCTCTCGCGCCTTGCGATCTCCAACATCGCTGTGCCTTGCCTGATCTCTTCGTACCAAGCCCAGCCGCGGGCAAGGTTCCGGAGCAGGGTCTGGTCGATCTGTGGCAGCGCATCATCGAGCACAAACTTTGCTTCGACACCCCGGCGGCGCAGGGTGAAGGTGCTCGAGAGGTCGAGCGCTGCCGGATCGATCCGGTCGAGTGCCAAGCCGAGATGCTTCGCCACTGCCCTGCGGTCGAGGGTGACGGAGATCCGACCGGGCGCGATCTGGCCATGCTCGACCAGTTTGGCGGCGAACCGCGGACCTGCGGGACCGTCGATGTCCGCGACCAGCCCTGCGGTTCTCTTCTGCAAGCCTGCGATCTCGGCCACGGTTGGCGCTTCGATGAGCCGGATGAGCCCTGCCGCATCGCGGAGCAGGTTGCGTATCAGGGCGAGAACGGTACCCTCGAGCGTTGCCGCCGGCAGCCGCCAGCCATCGAGATCCGCCTCGCCACTTCGGGCGATCAGCCGATGCGAGACATAGTAGCGATGCCGCCGGCCGCGGCGTACCGCATGTGATGGCGTCAGCCTGTCACCTGTCTCGTCGATGAACTTGCCGGCAAGCGGTGAGGGTG
>DATHZU010000535.1:0-7110 GCA_035458445.1 Thermohalobaculum sp.
GAGGGTCACCGGCGCGTGAAGGCGCGGGTCGACGACGATGGGGTTCGGTCTGGTACTGGCCATGCGGTGAATATCTCAAGCCGTCGGTCTGCCCCCCATTGACGCCATATCGCGGCTTTTGCAACGACCGTGGCGCCGATCAACCGAAAACGTCTTATCGAACCTGCACGAAGCGCGCGCCGCTGACGCTTTGCGGGCCGCCGCAAATCAGGACCGGGAAGTCCGGAACGGGCGCGGTTGCGGTGACCCCGCGCCGTCACCTGGCCATCGGGCCGCTCCTCCGCAGATCGGCGGCGGTGTCGACATCGGCCAGCAACGGCCCGAAGCCGCAGCCAAGCGGCGCGAGGCTGGCCACCGTGTCGGCCAGCGCCCGGGGCGACGACCAGCGCACGCCCCGGAACAGCCCCGCCGGCACCGCCCGGCCGCCGCGCCTCAGCCCGATCATCCAGTAGCCGCCATCAGGCGCCGGGCCCAGCACCGCCTCGTGGCGGCCGAGCAGGCGGAAGCCCTCGGCCACGTGGCCCGCGTCCAACGCCGGAATGTCGCCGCCGACGATCATCACCGGCCCCGGCGGCATGGCGCGCAGGGCCCGCCCCATCCGGTCGCCCAGATCGCCCGGCCCCTGCGGCCAGCGCGGAAGGTCAAGCGGCCAGACCCGGCTCGCCAGTCCCTCGGCATCCGGGCTCACCGCCAGCACCGTCCGCCAGCGCCGGTCGCGGCCCAGCCGGCGGATCAGCCGCGCGGTCTGGTGGCGGAACCACCAGGCGGCGGCGGTCATGCCGATGTCGCGCCCCAGCCGCGTCTTGACCCGGCCCGGGCGCGGCTCCTTGAGGAAGATGACCAGCGTCCCCCGCATCAGCGCCCCCGGCCGTAGCGCTCCGCCAGCCGCTCCGGGGACATGCCCAGGAAATACAGCGCCAGCGTGGTCAGGTTGCGCCAGCCGCGCCTGAGCCAGCCGTCCCGGGCGTAGCGCTCCGCCGAGGTAACGACCTCGGCGCCGATCCGCGCCAGCCGCCGCCGCCCCAGCCGGCGCGCCAGCGCCACGTCCTCCATCAGCGGAATCTCTGGATAGCCCCCGGACTGGGCGTACAGCGCGCGGCTGACCAGCAGCCCTTGATCGCCATAAGGCAGGCCGAACAGCCGCGCCCGCAGATTGGCCCAGCCGGCGACCAGCCGCGGCGCCAGGCCGGCCGCGTCGAAGCGCAGAGCGAAATATCCCGCGCGGTCCGGGTGCCGGTTCATATGCGCCAGCACCGCCGCTGCCCAGCCGGGGGCTAGCACGGTGTCGGCGTGCAGGAACAGCAGCCACGCTCCCCGCGCAGCCTCGGCGCCCGCCGCCAGTTGCCGCCCACGCCCGCGCGGCGCCACCACCAGCCGGGCGCCCGCCGCCTCGGCGATCTCGGCGATGGCATCGTCCGAACCGCCATCGGCCAGGATCAGCTCGGCGATCAGCCCCTCCATCAGCCCCTCGGTCAGGGCGGCGAGGCAGGGGCCGATGCTGTTCGCCGCCTGCCAGGTGGGAATGACGACCGAGACCGGCGCGCTCATCGGCCCCGCCTCACGCCGGCGCCCGCACCCGCTCGGCCATCGCCATGAAGCCGAGCGACCCCACTCCCAGCACCGCGAAGCCGGTGAACAGCGGCGCCACCGAGCCGTCATAGCCCTGCGAGATCACATAGCCCACCGGCACCGCCCCCAGCGTCGCCACGGTGTTGACCACCGAGGCCGCGGTCCCGGCCAGATGCCCCAATGGCTCCAGCGCCAACGCGTTGAAATTGGCGAACAGCACCGCCACCGAGAAGAAGATCAGGCTCATCAGCACCAGGAACAGCCACAGCGGAGGATTCCCCCCGTCGCTGCCCAGCCTGGCGATCAGCGTCGCCACGGCGCTGACGACGATCATGATGGTCAGCGCCACCAGGCACAGCCGCCGCATCCCCAGCCGCATCACCAGGCGGCTGTTGGCGAAGCTGGCGCAGGCAAAGGCGAAGGCCAGCGCCCCGAAGGCCCAGGGGAACAGGGCCCCCAGCGCATAGCCCTCCTCCAGCACCTGCTGCGCGGTGGCCAGATAGACCACGAAGGCGCCGAAGATCAGCGTCATCGACAGGGTGTAGAAGACGGTCGACCGGGTGCCCAGCACCTCGGCGAAGGCGGCCAGCACCGGGCGCAGGCTCAGCGAGCGGCGCTGGGCCGGGTCCAGCGTCTCCGGCACGCCCAGCAGGTACCAGCCGCCCGAGACCAGCGCCATCGCCAGGTAGAGGCCGAAGATCGCCCGCCAGCCGCCTGCCCACTCGGCCCACTGGCCGATGATCGGGGCGAACATCGGCACCAGCATGAAGACCGTCATCACCAGCGACAGGATGCGCGCCATCGGGCGCCCCTCGTAGAGGTCGCGCACCACCGCCATGGCGACCACCCGCGGGCCCCCGGCGCCCAGGCCCTGCAGGAACCGCCCGGCGAACATCATCTCGGGCGTCACCGCGAACATCCCCATCAGCGTCCCCAGGGTGAACACGCCCCAGCCGATCAGCGCCGTGCGCTTGCGCCCGATGCCGTCCGACAGCGGTCCGAAGACCAGCTGCGAGGCGCCCATGCCGACAAAGACCAGCATCACGATCAGCTGCCGGTCGTTGGCGCCGGTAAACCGCAACTCCTCCGAGATCGCGTCCAGCGCCGGCAGCACCGCATCGATGGTCATCGCCACCACCGAGGTCATCAGCGCCAGGAAGATCAGAAATCCCAGGGGCGAGCGCCCCTCGGCGCGCTCGGCGGCAGAGGGCAGGGTGCTTTGCAGGACCATCAGATCGCCTTCCGTGCCGCCAGCGCCGCCGAGATGGTTCCCTCGTCCAGGTAGTCCAGTTCGCCCCCCACCGGCACGCCCTTGGCCAGCGAGGTGATCTCGACCTCCGCGTCCTCCAGGTAATCGGCGATCACATGGGCGGTGGTCTGGCCGTCGATGGTGGCCCCGACCGCCAGGATCACCTCGGTCACCGCCGGGTCGCGGGCGCGCGTGGCGAGTTCCGGAATCCGCAGGCTCTCGGGCGTCACCCCGTCCAGCGCCGACAATACGCCGCCCAGCACGTGGTAGCGCCCCCGGAACAGGCCGGACCGCTCCAGCGCCCACAGGTCCGCCACGTCCTCGACGACGCACAGCTTTGCCGGGTCCCGCCTCGGGTCCAGGCAGATCGCGCAGTCCGGCGCCGAGGCCAGGTTGCCGCAGGTCCGGCAGACGGTCACCTTCTCGGCCACCTCGGCCATGGCCCGGGCCAGCGGCACCAGCAGCCGTTCGCGCTTCTTGACCAGCGCCAGCGCCGCGCGCCGGGCCGAGCGCGGCCCCAGCCCCGGCAGCTTCGCCATCAGGTCGATCAGCCGCTCGATCTCGTTGCCGCCGCCGGTCATGGCAGGTTCCCGGGATGCGGCGCCCGTGGCACCCCCCTCCCCATCCCTCCCCCGCAAGGGGGGAGGGAGGCGCAAAACGGCACCATCCCGCGCTGCGTCGGAGCGGTGTGCCTCTCTCCCCCCTTGCGGGGGAGAGATGGAGAGGGGGGGACGCGCGCCAGCGCGTTCCCGGCCCGCGGTACCTCCAATGCCCTAGCCATCCGCCATCTCCCGCGCCACCACGCCGGTCAGGCAGCCGACCGCCCCCGCCGCCTTGCGCAGCTCGGCCATCGGCGTCTCGACCACCTCGATGCCCAGCCCCTCGTAGAAGGCCCGCAACCGCGGGTTCCCGGCGGGCTTCAGGACGCGGCGGGGGCCGAGTGTGACGAAGTTCAGCCCCTTGTTGTTCTCGGCCTCGTCCTGCTCCGGCAGGAAGGCCACCTGGTAGCCCCGTTCGCGCAGCGCCATCACCGCCGCGTGCGGCGTGCGGCGCGGCCAGGCGATGGCCAGGTCCGCGTCCGCGATCCGCAGCATCCCCATCAGATGCATGGTGCCATAGGGCAGGTCGACCGCGATCAGGTCGCAGCCGAGTTCGGCCATCAGTCCGGCGATCTGGCCGATGGCCTCGTCATTGGTGCGCAGTCCCCGCCCGATCAGCGCGGTCTCCGGGTCCAGCCACATCAGGTCGGCGCCCTCGAAGGTGGCCTGGCCGATCAGCGTCCGCATGATCGGCACCCGGGCGCCTGCCAGCGCGGCGGCGACCGCCACTTCCTCGCCGGCGCGCACGGTCGAGGCCGGGCGGGCCAGGATCGCGCCCTCCGGGGTCATCACGAACAGATCAGCGCAGAACATCCGGTTCGGGGTGGGGCGCGCCACGTCGGGCACCTCGATCACCGTCACGCCGTTGGTGCGGTAGGCCTCGGCCAGCGCGTCATGCTCGGCCTGGGCGCGGGCGAGGTCCAGCCGGTCCAGATACTGGCTGGCATTGACGTCCGCGACCGGGATCTCGTCGCCCGGCCGGCGCAGCGCCACGGCGGTCAGCCGGCGCCACTCGCTGTCAATGCCGCAGTCGGCCCAGACCCCGCCGATCTCCTCCGCATGGGAGGCCACGCGCGGCGACCAGCCCTCGCCGCCATAGGCGGCGGTGCCGAAACTGGAAACGGGTCTCGCGGTCTCGTCCATTCTGTTCTCCGGCCGCGGGCTTACCCGAACGGCAGCTTCATCCCCGGCGGCAGCGGCAGCCCCTCGGTGATCTTGGCCATCTCGGCCTGGCTGGCCTCGCGGGCCTTGCGGCCGGCGTCGTTGACCGCGGCGACGATCAGATCCTCCAGCACTTCCTTCTCGTGGCTGCCGTCCAGCAGCGACGGGTCGACCCGCAGCGACTTCAGCGCCCCCTCGGCGGTGGCGACCGCGCGCACCATGCCGGCGCCGGCCGAGCCCTCGGCCTCGATCTCGGCGATCCGGGCCTGGGCCTCGGTCATCTTCGCCTGCATCTCCTGGGCCTGCTTCATGATCTTGGCCATGTCGCCCAGGTTGCCCAATCCCTTCAGCATGTCAGATATCCTCCTCGAATGGATCGTCGCTATCGACAAGATCGCCTTCGATCTCGATGAACTCGCGCTCCGGAGCGGGCGCGAGGATTTCGTCGGCCGCGGCGGCCGAGCCCAGCGCGCGCACGTCGCGCACCTCGGCGCCGGGGAATGCCTCCAGCGCCGCCAGCACCAGCGGATGCTCCGCCGCCTCGACCGCCACCGCCTGCCTGGCCGCCTCGGCCTGCTCGGCCAGCGTCGGCTGGCCCTCGCCCTGGCTGACCAGCACCGTCCAGCGCGCCTGCGTCAGGTCGCGCAGCCGCTGCGACAGCCGGCCGGCCAGGTCGGCGGGCGCCACGGGCGCGGGTTGGAACTCGATCATCCCCGGCTTGTAGCGGATCAGCCGGATGCCGGTCTCGACCTCGTGCAACAGCTTGATGTCGCGCTCGCGCTTCAACAGCGCGGCGACGCTCTCGAAGCTGGCATAGGGGGCAAGCCCCGGGTCCGGCTGCATGATCGGCACCGGCCCGGAGGCCCCGCCGGCCACCGAGGCCAGCCGGGCGGTCGCGCCGCCGCCGTTCCCACCCCGCGGCCCGGGCTGCGCGCCGCCGCCCGGCGCGCCGCCCTCGGTCAGCCGGCGCACCAGCTCCTCGGGTGGCGGCAGGTCGGCCACATGGGTCAGCCGGATCACCGCCATCTCGGCGGCCATCATCGCCGTGGGCGCGACCGGCACCTCCTCGATGGCCTTCAGCAGCATCTGCCAGGCCCGGGTCAGCACCCGCATCGACAGCCGCCCCGCCAGGTCGCGCCCGCGCGCCCGTTCGTCGGCGGCGACGGTCGGGTCCTCGGCCGCTTCCTCCGAGATCTTCAGCACGCTGACCCAATGGGTCAGCTCGGCCAGGTCGCGCAGCACCACCGCCGGATCGGCGCCGTCGGCATACTGCGCCGCCAGCTCTTCCAGCGCCGCCCGCGCGTCGCCGCGCATGATCGCCTCGAAGAGGTCGATCACCCGGCCCCGGTCAGCCAGGCCCAACATGGCGCGGACCTGCACCGCGCCGGTCTCTCCGCCCTCGTTGCCGTGGGCGATCGCCTGGTCCAGCAGCGACTGGGCGTCGCGCAGCGAGCCCTCCGCCGCCCGGGTGATCAGCGCCAGCGCCTCGTCCGAGATGCTGGCCCCCTCCTTGCCCGCGATCTCGCGCAGATTGGCCATCATCGCCTCGGGCTCGATCCGGCGCAGGTCGAAGCGCTGGCAGCGGCTGAGCACGGTCACCGGCACCTTGCGGATCTCGGTGGTGGCGAAGACGAACTTCACATGCTCCGGCGGTTCCTCCAGCGTCTTCAAGAGCGCGTTGAAGGCCGAGGTCGACAGCATGTGGACCTCGTCGACGATATAGACCTTGTAGCGGGCCGAGGCCGCCCGGTAGCGCACCGAATCGATGATCTCGCGGATATTGTCGACGCCGGTGTTCGAGGCCGCGTCCATCTCGATCACGTCGACATTGCGGCCCTCGGCGATCGAGACGCAGGCCTCGCACTCGCCGCAGGGATCGACGGTGGGCCTGTCGCCCCGCCCGGTGCAGTTCAGCCCCTTGGCGATGATCCGGGCGGTGGTGGTCTTGCCCACCCCGCGCACCCCGGTCAGGATGAAGGCATGCGCGATGCGGTCATGGGTGAAGGCGTTGGTCAGCGTCTTGACCATCGCCTCCTGCCCGATCAGGTCGCGGAAATGGCCCGGCCGGTACTTGCGCGCCAGCACCTGGTAGGCGGCGCCGGATTCGCTGGGATTTGGGGCGTCGTTCATCAACCGGTCCCGGGATCGCGCCGCCGTCGCGGCCTTGCCCCGAAGCTATAGCCGCCGCCGGGCGGTGCCGCAAGGAAGGCTAAGGGGGGGTAAAGGGTGAGAGGCTGGACAACGACCCGAACGAAACTCGTTGCGGCTGCTTCCTTCCGGACCTGACCGGGTTGGCGAGGTGTCCGCCCGTGCCAACCTCTCGCGGGCTGATATAGCGGCGGCGCCGGCGGGGCACAAGGCTCATGCGGGCGCCCGGGCGCCGGGCCATCCATTGCACCCGATGGGCCATGCGCTTGCGCGCCCGGCCCATCCGCGCGCGGCGGCCCGCCACCACCCCCGCCACCGCCGCCTGCGCTTTGCGCAGGCTGGCGGCGCCGGACCCCATCGTGCCGCCCGCGCGCGCAGCGCGCG
>DATHZU010000536.1:0-2246 GCA_035458445.1 Thermohalobaculum sp.
GGTGCTGGGCGGCCTGTGGCAGCCGCGCGGCGGAACCGGGCGTCACGACGCGGTGGCGTGGGGCTATGCCCGGGCGGCCTCGGCGCTGGGTGTCGACATCATCCAGCAATGCGAGGTCACCGGGATCGACGTGGCCGAGGGCAAGGTGACCGGCGTGCGCACCTCGCGCGGCCAGATCGCCTGCGGCAAGCTGGCGATGATCGTGGCCGGGCATTCCGGGCAGTTGGCCGAAATGGCCGGCTTCCGGCTGCCGATCGAGTCGGTGCCGCTGCAGGCCCTGGTCTCGGAGCCGATCAAGCCCTGCATCGACGTGGTGGTGATGGCCAACACGGTGCACGGCTACATGAGCCAGTCCGACAAGGGCGAACTGGTGATCGGCGGCGGCACCGACGCCTATAACGGCTTCACCCAGCGCGGCTCGTTCAACCATGTCGAGGAGACCGTGCGGGCGCTGTGCGAGACCTTCCCGATCATCTCGCGCCTGAAGATGCTGCGCCAGTGGGGCGGCATCGTGGATATCACCGGCGACCGCTCGCCCATCATCGGCAAGACACCGGTCGAGGGCATCTTCATCAACTGCGGCTGGGGCACCGGCGGCTTCAAGTCGATCCCCGGGTCGGGCTGGGGCATGGCGGCAACGCTGGCGCGCGGCGAGCCGGACGAGCTTTCGGGGCCCTTCGGGCTGGATCGTTTTGCGGAGGGGCGGATGATCGACGAGTCGGTCGCCGCCGCCGTGGCGCATTGAGGATAGTGACATGCTTCTCCTGACCTGCCCCAATTGCGGCGCCGAATGCGCCGAGACCGAGCTGGCCGCGGGTGGCGAGGCGCATCTGAAGCGCTATGCCGCCGGGGCTTCGGACGAGGATTTCACCGGGTACCTGTTCACCCGCAAGAACCCCAAGGGCATGCATTTCGAGCGCTGGCGCCATGCCTTCGGCTGCGGCAAGTGGTTCCATGCGGCGCGCTGCACGATGACTCTCGAGGTCTTCGGCACCTACACCGCCCAGACCAGCGTGCCGCCAAAGCACATCATCGACGCGATCAAGGCCAAGCGGCCGGACTGGGAGGGGTGATGATGATGATACCACGCGATCCGCTTCGCGCCTCTCTCCCCCCTCGTGGGGGAGAGATGGAGAGGGGGGGACGGCGAAGCCGTTCCGCCGCCCTCGCCGCCGCTTGCTCCCTCCTTAGCCCTCCCCCGCAAGGGGGGCGGGGACTTGTCGCACATGGGAGCCACCTATGAGCCATCGTCTGAACTCCGGCGGCCGGCTGATCGACCGCTCGAAAGCCGTCAGCTTCTCGTTCAACGGCGAGGTCCTGCAGGGCTTCGAGGGAGACACCCTGGCCGCTGCCCTGCTGGGCAACGACAAGGTGCTGGTGGGCCGCAGCTACAAGTACCACCGGCCGCGCGGGATTCTCGCCAGCGGGGCCGAGGAGCCGAACGCGCTGGTGGGCCTGGGCGACGGCCCGCGGTTCGAGCCGAACCAACGCGCCACCACCACCGAGCTGTTCCAGGGCCTGATCGCCCGGTCGCAGAACCACTGGCCGAGCCTGAATTTCGACATCGGCGGCATCAACAACAAGATCGGATCGATCGCGCCGGTGTTCTCGGCCGGGTTCTACTACAAGACCTTCCTGTTTCCGCGCGCGGCCTGGAAGCATGTCTACGAGCCGGTGATCCGCAATGCCGCCGGTCTCGGCAAGTCGCCGACCGAGGCGGACCCGGACAGCTACGAGCATTTCCATGCCTTCACCGACGTGCTGGTGGTGGGCGGGGGCCTGGCTGGCCTCGCCGCCGCGCGCGCCGCGGCCGAGGCCGGCGCCAAGGTGATGCTGGTCGAGCAGACCGCGCATTGGGGCGGCCGGGCGCTGGCCGAGACCGATATCGAGGTCGATGGCCAACCCGCCGCCGACTGGGCGGCGGCGCAGGCCGAGGCGCTCGGCGAAATGGAGAACGTGACACTGCGCAGCCGCGCCATGGCCTCCGGCCTCTACGACCACGGCTATGCACTGGTCTACGAGCGGGTGGCCGATCACCGCCCCGGCCTGGCGGGCACCCCGCGCCATCGCCTGTGGCGGGTGCGGGCGAAGCGGATCATCGTCGCCACCGGCGCGCTCGAGCGGCCGCTCGCCTTCGCCTGCAACGACGTGCCGGGCGTGATGCTGGCGGGCGCGGTGCGCGACTATATCCGGCTCTACGGCGTGTTGCCGGGCAGCCGGGCCGTGGTCGTCGCCAACAACGACGA
>DATHZU010000537.1:0-7196 GCA_035458445.1 Thermohalobaculum sp.
GGAGAGGTAGGGGGGCAGCCATATTGCCTCGAGAAGAGGAAATCATTACCCTGACAATGCATGGCGTCGGGAGGCGGATATGTCATTGGATGACCGAGACCTGGAGATACAGAAACTTAACTCTGAGATCCAAAAAACAAAAATCAACGCTAGGTATAACTTAATTGCGACTTTTGTTGGGACAACACTGGTTGCGGTTACCGCTAGTTATTTCACATTCGTAACCGACACCACCAAGAATGAGCAAACATTTGATGGAGGACATCGGGATTTTGTATCGAAATTTGTAGAAATTGCCATCGATGACGATATTGAGCGTAGGCAAAGGTTGGCGAAATACTTCGCAAGTGTGACATTGGATGAATCACAAAAAGCACGCTGGAAGGAGTATTCTGATTACATTGACCGCCTTATCGAAGAAAACCCGACAAAGATTGCGAATCTAGAGGCGGAACTTCTCGAGGCCGGAGACGAAGAGCGGGCGAAGTTGGAGGCGAGAATAAACTTTCTTGAAAAACAACTTAGCGGCACACCAACCCGTTCGGGTGCCGTCTACACGGAAAAACCCGAATGCGCGCAAATCTCTGATGCACTGGGGAGAATTTATTGTATTGCACAGCATGAAGTTGCACAGGGCGTTTCAGAAGTTTCTGGCCCGGACAGCAATCCTCGAATCTTGCAATATGCTCGCGAGTTGGGCGTAGATTTTTCAGATGACGATATCCCTTGGGCGGGATTGTTTGCAGGATGGGTTGTATCGCGTGCAGTTCCGGACGAAACGCTTCCGGCGAATATGCTCCAGAACCGGTCGTGGACGAAGTTCGGCGTCGAGACCGACAGTCCGCAGCCTGGGACAATCGCTGTCTTTTGGCGCGGTTCTCCCGACGGCTGGCAAGGTCATGTCGGATTCTACGTGGATGAGGACGAAAAGGCCTACCACATCCTAGGCGGCAACCAATCGAACTCGGTGTCGGTGTCCCGGCTCGCCAAGGACCGGTTGCTGTCCTTTAGAGTTCCGGAAACAAACAGCGGTCAAGCTGGCGCTCAGTCAGGTGAATAGGAGGGCAATCGCATCGTTACCCACCCCTCAACTTCTGCACCGGACCTCTGTCCTCCAGATTGCGCATAGACCTTCTTGGCCAGCTGCGATTAGGATGAAAAATCATTCCGCAGTTACGGTGGCAGGCCGCTGGCGGATGGGCGAAATTTCACTGTGCCAAACTGGCATCCGCCTGCCGAGAGCCATCTCTGCGAGACCACGATTTCTTGATCCCCGGCACACAAGACCATGCCCGCCCTCGCCCATCTGGGCGAATATGGCGCGCGGATCGGCCGCACATGCTCCTTGCTCGATAGGGGGAAGGAGCATGTGCGACCCAAGGTGGTCAACTAAATGACGTCGCGAAGCGACCGCCAACCGCGCCCGCTCCGAGCAGGTTTGCAAGCAGGTACCTGCTGCCCGGTCAGCCCCGCTGCCCGCCGCCCAACCACCCCCTCCGCCGCGCCCACACATGCCCGCCCACGACCACCGCGATCCCCGCCGCCGAGATCGTCAGCAGCCAGGGCCAGGTCAGGTCGATCATCGCCGCGCCCATCCAGACCATGGCCCAGGTCAGGGGCAGGATGCCGAGGCCCGTGGTCCACAGGAAGGTGCGCCAGCGGACCCGGGTCAACCCGGCGGCGTAGTTGATCAGGTTGAAGGCGATGACGGGCACGAAGCGGGCCACCAGCAGGGTCACGGCGCCCTGCTCGGCGGTCCATCCGTCCAGTCTTGCGCGGGCCTGCGGCCCCAGCACGGCATTGACGAAGGGCTGCCCCAGCCAGCGCGACAGGGCAAAGGACAGGCTGGCGCCGATCATCGCGCCCACCCAGACCAGCGCGGTTCCATGCGCGGTGCCGTAGACCGCCCCGGCGCACAGCGCCAGGATCTCGGCCGGGAACGGCACGAAGCAATGCGCCACCATCAGTGCCACGACGCCGATCTGGCCCCATTCCCCCCAGGCCACGATCCGCGCCGCCAGGGCCTTGGGATCGAGCGCCGTCCCCAGTTCGGTCCAGGCCAGCGCCATGCCAAGGACCACGAGCGCCGCCAGCAGCCCGGCGGCCAGCGCGATGCGCGCCGGGATGCCGTGCGTGCTTGTTTCCTGCGATGCCATGGCTCCCCTGCCGCCGCGAAGTGCGGACACTCGGCCCACAATACGCTGCAAATGACCCCGGCGTCACGGCCCGCGAAATACCGCAGCAGTCACAATGCGGTGTCACTGGCCGATGTCACTGGCCGGCGCCGCCGGTGCGGCGGATGCGGGAGCGTTCCGGGGGCGGCTCAGACGGTGCGCAGATAGGCGGCGTATTCCACGTCCGAGACGCGCGCCAGCAGCGTGGCCCGCTCCTGCCGCTTCATGGCGCTGTAGACGCGCTGGAACTCGGCGCCCAGCCAGTTCTCGACGAAATCCGACTCGGCGAAGCGCTGCTCGGCGACCACCCAGCTCAGCGGCAGGGCCTCGCCGTCCTCCTCGCCCGCCTCGCGGCCGACCGGCGCGGGCGGCTCGAGCCCGCGTTCGATCCCGTCGAGCGCGGCCGCCAGAACCGATGCCGCCAGCAGGTAGGGATTGGCGTCCGAGCCCGAGACCCGGTGCTCGATCCGCGCGCCCTTGCCGGCGACCTCGGGCATCCGCACGGGCACCGAACGGTTGTCCAGCCCCCAGGCCGCGACGATCGGCGCATACGAGCCCGGGATGAAGCGGCGATAGCTGTTGTGGTGCGGCGCGAACATCAGCATGCAGTCGGTCATCGCGCCCAGCATCCCGGCCACCGCCTGCCGGGCGGCGGGGTTCGGACCCTTGCCGTTGCCGTCGAACACGTTGTTGCCCGCGGCGTCCAGCAGGCTGAGATGGATATGCATGCCCGAGCCCGCCATGGTGCCATAGGGCTTGGGCATGAAGGTGGCGTCCAGCCCGTGGCCGCGGGCGACGCCGCGGACCGCGCGCTTCAGCCCGATCAGGTGGTCGGCGGCGGCCAGCGGGTTGTCCACATGGCGCAGGTTCATCTCGAACTGTCCGGCGCCGAACTCGCAGATCGCGGTCTCGGCGGGGGCGCCCAGCGCCTGGGCGGCGCGGGTGATGCCGGCCATCACCGGTTCGAAGGCGCGCATCACCTCCATGTCGTAGATCTGCGCCCGGTCCAGCCGCCCGCCCGCCACCGGGTTGACCGGCGGCAGCGGTTCGGTCGGGTCGATCAGGTAGAACTCCAGCTCCAGCGCCATCACCGGGCGATAACCCATCTCCTCGGCGCGCGCGCTTACCCGGGACAGCACCCCGCGCGGGTCGTAGCCGCAGACGGTTTCGCCGTCGACGCCGGTCATCATGCATTGCAGCTGGGCCGTCGGCCTGCCCGCCCACAGCATCGGCGCCAGGGTGGCGTCGACGGGGATCAGGTTGCCGTCCGGGTCGCCCGTTTCCAGCGCGATCCCGGACTCAGGCACGTCGCAGCCGAAGATGTCCAGCCCCAGGACCGAGATCGGCAGCTTCATCGCGCCATTGGTCAGCTTGGCCAGCATGTCGAAGGGGATCAGCTTGCCGCGGGCGACGCCGTTCAGGTCCGAGACGTAGACCTCGGCCACCTCGATATCCGGATGGCGGGCGCGGAAGGCGGCGAGATGGTCGGCGAAGCTCATGGCGGGATACTCGATCAGGGTTTGACAGGCGGCGCGGATGTGATCACAAATATCGGCGAAGTGCAAGCGACGAGGATGCCCATGGCGCTGCCGGACCCCCAGGAGATCGCCGGACTGCCCGCCCACGAGCGGGTCTACCGGGCACTGCGCGCGCGAATCCTCTCGGGCGAGATGGCGCCGGGCGAATCGGTGACCCTTCGCGGAATCGCCGAGGACCTGGGCGTCTCGATGACCCCGGCCCGCGAGGCGGTGCGCCGGCTGGTGGCCGAACGGGGGCTGGAGATGACCGCCTCGGGCCGGATCTCGGTGCCCGTTCCCGGCGCGGCCCGGCTGGAGGAGTTGTTCCGCGCGCGCGAGCTGCTCGAGCCCGAACTGGCCGTGAGAGCGCTTCCCAGGGTCAACAAACAGGTGATTTCCCGCATGAAGGCGCTCGATGCCGCCATCGAGCGCTGCATGGCCGGAGGCGATGCGCTGGGCTATGTGCGGGCCAACAACGCGTTCCACACCACCCTTTACGAGCAGGCCGAGGCCCCGGCGCTGGTCGCGCTGGTCGAAAGCGTCTGGCTGCAGACCGCGCCCTTCATGCGCCGCATCTATGGCCGCCTCGGCACCGCGGCGCTGGCCGACTACCACGAAGCCGCCCTGCGAGCGCTGGAGGCGGGCGATGCCCGGGCGCTGGCCGAGGCGATTCGCCAGGACGTCGCGCAGGGTGCGGCGTTGCTGCGTCCGGCGGCTCTTGACCAAACCGATTTGTGATCACAAAATCCGGAAAACCGAATCCCGCATCAGGATGGCCGTCATGAACCTCGCCCCGAACCTCCGCTCGACCGCCGAATACCAGGCGATGGACGCCGCCCATCACTGGCATCCCTTCATGGACACCAAGCAGCTCAACGCCAGGGGCGCGCGGGTGTTCACCGGGGCCAAAGGCTGCTGGCTGACGGATTCCGAGGGCAACCGGATCCTCGACGGCATGGCCGGCCTCTGGTGCGTCGGCGTCGGCTATGGCCGCGACGAGGTCGTCGATGCGGTGGCGCGCCAGATGCGCGAACTGCCCTACTACAACACCTTCTTCCAGTGCACCCACACGGCGGCCGCGGAATTCTCGGAGGCGCTGTGCAACGTCGCGCCCGCCCATATGAACCGGGTTTTCTTCACCAATTCCGGCTCGGAATCGAACGACACCGTGTTCCGCATGGCGCGGGTCTACTGGGACTGCATGGGCAAGACCTCGAAGAAGCTCTTCATCGGCCGCCGGAACGGCTATCACGGCTCGACGGTCTGCGGCGCGTCCTTGGGCGGCATGACCGGCATGCACCGCCAGTCCGGCCTGCCGATGAACGGCGTCCAGCATATCGGCCAGCCCTACTGGTTCGCCGAGGGCCGCCACATGGACCCGGCCGAGTTCGGCCGCATGCGCGCGCGCGAACTGGAGGAGGCCATCAACTGGTATGGCGAGGACAACGTCGCCGCCTTCATCGCCGAGCCGATCCAGGGCTCGGGCGGCGTCATCATCCCGCCCGACAGCTACTGGCCCGAGATCGCCCGCATCTGTGCGGCGCGCAACATCCTGCTGGTCGCCGACGAGGTGATCACCGGCTTCGGGCGCACCGGCAACTGGTGGGGGTCCGAGACCTACGGGATCACGCCCGACCTGATGTCGATCGCCAAGGGCATGACGTCCGGCTACGTGCCGATGGGCGGCGTGCTGATCAGCGACCGGGTCGGCGATGTGCTGATCGAGAAGGCGGGCGAATTCATCCACGGCTACACCTATTCCGGCCACCCGGCCGCCTGTGCCGCCGGCATGGCGACGCTGCGCATCATGCAGGAGGAGAAGCTGGTCGAGCGCGTCCGCGACGACACCGGCCCCTACATGCAGAAGCGCTGGGCGGAACTCGCCGACCACCCGCTGGTCGGCGAGGCCCGGATGAAGGGCCTGGTGGGCGCGCTGGAGCTGGTGAAGGACAAGGCCACCGGCGCCCGCTTCCCCAACGAGGGCGCCACCGGCACCCGCTGCCGCGACATCTCGGTCGGGCGCAACCACCTGGTGATGCGCGCCACCCGCGACACCATGATCGTCTCGCCGCCGCTGGTGATCAGCGACGAGGAAATCGACATCTTCGTCGAGCGGGCGAGGAAGACCCTGGACGACCTGGCGGACGAGCTGACGCGGGAGGGGGCCTGGAAATAGGGCCCCTCCACCACAAGGGGAGAACCAGGCATCCCCGGCCGGGCGCACTGCCCCATTGATTTCCGCGCTGCCAGCCGCAGTATCCCTGCGGAGCCGGGCCGGCTACCGGACCCAGGCCGGCAAAGGGAACAACCAAGGGAAAACGACCATGACTGCCAAACCAACCCTCTACGGCTTCGATGCCTCGACCTATGTGCGCACCGTGCGCATGCTGCTGGCCGAGAAGGGCGCCGCCTATGACCAGGTGCCGGTGAACGTGCTGGAGGGCGAGCCGCGCCAGCCCGAGCACCTGGCCCGCCACCCCTTCGGCAAGGTGCCGGTGGTGGACCATGACGGGATGCGCATCATCGAGACCAGCGCCATCGCGCGCTACCTGAACGAGGTGCTGCCCGGCAAGTCGGTGATCCCCGGGACGCCCAAGGACCGGGCGCGGATGGACATGGGCATGGCCATCGTCGACAGCTACGGCTATGGCGCGCTGGTCGGCGTCGCCGCCTACCACCTGTTCCCCGACTTCGTCGGCGGCAAGAACGAGGACATGCGCAAGGACTGCATCGAGAAGTCCCGGCTGGTGCTGACCGAGCTGATGAAGCTGCGCGGCGGCGACCCCTGGATCGCCGGGGCGAACCCGACCCTCGCCGACTTCTACCTGGCGCCGATCTGCTTCTATGTGGGCCTGACCGAGGATGCGGGGAAGGTCTTCGACGTGCCGGGCTTCGCCGACTGGTGGGCGCGGGTGCAGGCGCTGCCGAGCTACAAGGCGACCGAGCCCGATCTGGGGTGACCCGCCAGCGTTCATGAGGTGACGGGTGACCGGCTATCTGACGACCAACGACACCCCGGGGGTGCATGCCGCATCGTGGTATGCGGAAACCGCGGGCCAGATGCCGGATTACCCGCAACTCACGGGCGAGCACCGGGCGGATGTCTGCGTCGTCGGCGGCGGCTATGCCGGGCTCTCCGCGGCCCTGCACCTGGCCGAGCGCGGGTTCTCGGTCGCGCTGGTCGAGGCCAACCGCATCGGCTGGGGGGCATCGGGACGCAATGGCGGCCAGCTCGGCATCGGCCCCCGGGCCGAGATGGGCAAGTACGAGGATATCGCCGGGCGTGACGACGCGCGCAAGGTCTGGGACATCGCCATCGCCGCCAACCGGCTGGTCAAGGACCTGATCGCGCGCCACGGGATCGACTGCGATCTGACACCCGGCTATCTGGAATGCGCCTGGAAGCCCGGCCATGCCGCCGGCCTGATGGCCGAGCCCGATCATCTGGCAAAGCATTACAACCACACCACCTGCCGCGCCGTCAGCCGCGACGAGATGGCGGCAA
>DATHZU010000538.1:0-2773 GCA_035458445.1 Thermohalobaculum sp.
ACCATGTCGCCCTGCACGAACCAGCCCAGCTCGCCGCCCCGGTCCTTGGTGCCGTCGGTGCCGTGCTCGGCAGCCAGCGCGGCGAAGTCGGCGCCGCCGTCGAGTTGGGTCTTCAACTCGGCGGCCTCTTCCTGAGTCTTCACCAGGATATGGGCAGCGCGCACCTCGGGAACGGGCGCGGCATTGGTGTAGCGTTCGGCATAGAGCCCGTCGAGTGCCTCCGGGCTGATGCGGGCATTGGTCTCGTGCTGCAAATAAGCATTGGCAAGGATCGCCCGCGACTGCAGCGCGAGGCTCAGCTTGACCAGCGTGCCATCCTCCAGCCCGGCCTTCTGGGCCGCATCGGCCAAGAGCATCTGGTCGATCAGCTGCTCGACCAGCCCGTTGAACAGCACCTCGTCCGGCAATTGCTGGTACTGCTGGGGCAATTCGCGGCGGAGCGTCAGCAGCTCGCCCAGCGTGAGCGCCGAACCGTTGACCTCGGCCAGCGCCGTCTCCAGGGTCGCTTCCACGGCCGGTGCGGCGGTCGTTTCCGGCGTCGCGGCGGTGCCGGTCTCGGTGGCGGTCTGAGCCATGGCGAGGCTCGCGGCCATGGCGAAGCCGGCCGCGGCGGCGCTGAGGGTCGTCGATTTCACGGATTGGTCTCCTCGGTCATTCTGTGTGGGTTGTAGCGGTCTTCGATTCGGCTTGTTCGGGCGGGGGCGTTGACAGTCCCCCTCCCCGAAAATATGTGTCACGCCGGGTCCCGACGCCGGATGGCCCGCCAGACTTACGCCGATGCGCCTGGGGTCTCAAGCTCCGATGCGCGTTTTATCGCTCGGTTCCGCCGGTGGAACCGCGGATTGCATGGCGACATTGCCGTGCGGGGGAGAACGTTCAGATGTTGGGATTGGGCAGCCTGGCCAAGCAGCTCTTCGGGACGACGAACGACCGGAAGATCAAGGCGGCCCAGCGCACCGTCGAGGCGGTCAACGCGCTGGAACCCGAGGCCCAGGCCTGCACCGACGCGCAGCTGCGCGCCCGGACCCAGGAATACCGCGACCGGCTGGCCGCGGGCGAGTCCCTGGACGACCTCCTGCCCGAGGCCTTCGCCACCGTGCGCGAGGCGGCGCGGCGCGCCCTGGGGTTGCGGCCCTTCGACGTGCAGATCATCGGCGGGCTGGTGCTGCATCAGGGCAAGATCTCCGAGATGAAGACCGGCGAGGGCAAGACCCTGGTCGCCACCATGCCGGTCTACCTGAACGCGCTGACGGGCAAGGGCGTGCACGTGGTCACCGTCAACGACTACCTGGCGCGCCGCGATGCCGAGTGGATGGGCAAGGTCTATCACTTTCTCGGCATGACCACCGGCGTGGTAGTGCCGGGGCTCGACAAGGCCCAGCGCCGCGGTGCCTATGCCTGCGATGTCACCTACGGCACCAACAACGAGTTGGGCTTCGACTACCTGCGCGACAACATGGAGCACCGGCTCGAGGACATGGTCCAGCGCGGCCACAACTTTGCGATCGTCGACGAGGTCGACTCGATCCTGATCGACGAGGCCCGCACGCCGCTGATCATCTCGGGTGCGGTCGAGGACCAGAGCAACATGTATGTCGCGATCGACGCGGTCATCCCGGAGCTGGACGACGTGCATTTCGAGCTCGACGAGAAGGCCCGGTCGGTGGTTCTCACCGAAGAGGGCAACGAGGCGGTCGAGCAGATCCTGATCCAGCGCGGCCTTCTGCCCGAGGGCGGCTCGCTGTATGATCCGACCTCGGTGAGCCATGTCCACCACGTGAACCAGGCTTTGCGTGCCCACAAGCTGTTCCAGAAGGACAAGGACTACATCGTCAAGGGCGACAAGGTGGTGATCATCGACGAGTTCACCGGCCGAATGATGGAGGGCCGGCGGTACTCGGACGGGTTGCATCAGGCGCTGGAGGCCAAGGAGCGCGTGGCGATCCAGCCCGAGAACGTGACCATGGCCAGCGTCACCTTCCAGAATTATTTCCGGCTGTATAACAAGCTCGCCGGCATGACCGGAACCGCGCTAACCGAGGCTGAGGAGTTCCAGTCGATCTACGGCCTGGACGTGGTCGAGGTGCCCACCAACATGCCGGTGATGCGCAAGGACGACGACGACCAGGTGTTCCGGACCGCCGAGGAGAAGTTCACCGCCATCGTCGACGCCATCCGCGACGGCCGCGAGCGCGGCCAGCCGATCCTGGTCGGCACCACCTCGATCGAGAAGTCGGAACTGCTGGCGGCGCGGCTGAAGAAGTTGAACATCCCGCACAACGTGCTGAATGCACGCTACCACGAGCAGGAGGCGCAGATCATCGCCGATGCGGGCGTGCCGGGCGCGGTGACCATCGCAACCAACATGGCCGGCCGGGGCACCGACATCCAGTTGGGCGGCAATGTCGAAATGCGGGTGCTGGCCGAGACCAAGGACGTCGAGGGCGCCGACGAGATAGAAGCAATCCGAACCCGCATCGAAGCCGAACTGGCAGAGGCAAAGAAGAAGGCCATCGCCGCCGGCGGCCTTTGGGTCGTTGCGACCGAACGCCACGAGAGCCGGCGCATCGACAACCAGTTGCGCGGCCGGTCGGGCCGCCAGGGCGATCCGGGCCGGTCCTCGTTTTTCCTCAGCCTGCAGGACGACCTGATGCGCATTTTCGGCTCCGACCGGATCGACGGGATGCTGCAGAAGCTGGGGCTTGAGGAGGGCGAGGCCATCATCCATCCCTGGGTCAACAAGGCCATCGAGAAGGCCCAGGGCAAGGTCGAG
>DATHZU010000539.1:0-3182 GCA_035458445.1 Thermohalobaculum sp.
CTGGTGGCGCTGGACGACAGCACCTTCCAGCTGACCACCGACAAGAAGTACGCCACTTCCTTCGTGCTCAACTGCCTCACGGCCACCATCGCCTACATCGTCGACAGCGAGACCGTGAAGGCCAACGAGGTCGACGGTGACTGGGGCAATGGCTGGCTGCGCGTCAACTCGGCCGGCTCGGGCGCCTATTCGCTGGTGAACTGGAAGGCGAATGAGAGCTACACGCTGCAGGCCAATCCCGACTTCTACAAGGGCGCGCCGGCGATGGAGCGCGTCGTGGTGCGCAACATCCAGGAATCCGCCACCCAGCGCCTGCTGCTGGAGAAGGGCGACATCGACATCGCCCGCAACCTCAGCCCCGAGGACATCGCGGCTGTCTCCGGCAACGGCGACCTGGCGGTCGATAACGACCTACGCGGGCGTATCCTGTACTTCTCGATGAACCAGCAGGACCCGATCCTGTCCAAACCGAAGGTTCGCGAGGCGCTGAAATATCTCGTCGACTATGACGGCATGGCGAACTCGTTCCTGAACGGCCAGTACGTTGTGCATCAGGCCTTCCTGCCGCTGACCTATCTGGGCGAGCTGAAGGAGAAGCCCTATTCGCTGAACGTCGAGAAGGCGAAGGCGCTGCTGGCCGAGGCTGGCCATGCCGACGGCTTCGACCTCGAGATCATCGTGCGCACGGCGCAGGAGCGGGTCGAGATCGCCCAGACCCTGCAAAACACCTTCGCTCAGGTCGGCATCAACGTCTCGATCAGCCAGGCCACCGGCAAGCAGACCCTGGCCAAGTATCGCGCCCGCGAGTTCCAGATCTATGTGGGCGCCTGGGGGCCGGACTATCCGGATCCGCACACCAATGCTGATACCTTCGCCCATAACCCGGACAACCGGATCGAGGCGGGGCTGACCGGCAAGCTGGCCTGGCGCAACGGCTGGGATATCCCCGAGATGACCAAGGCCACCGAGGCCGCGGTGCAGGAGGCCGATGTCGACAAGCGGAGGCAAATGTATATCGACATCCAGCGCGAGCATCAGATGACCTCGCCCTTCGTGCCGATGTTCCAGAAGATCGAGCAGATCGGACGCCGCGCCAATGTGCAGGGCTTCGTGACCGGCTCGGCGATCACGGCCGCCTACTACTGGACCGTGACGAAGTAAGCACGTGACGGACGTCGCAAGCGAAACCGGGCGGCGCGGTTTATCCGCGCCGCTTGTGCGTCGGCTCAAGGGGCTGGCGACGGCACTGCTGTCGCTGGCCATCACCATGCTGGGGCTGCTGACGGTGACCTTCGTGATCGGCCGGGTGATGCCGATCGACCCGGTGCTCGCAATCGTCGGCGAACGGGCGAGCCCGGAGATCTACGAGCGCACCTTCAGGCAGCTGGGTCTCGACCAGCCGATCCTGGTGCAATTCTTCTATTACCTGCGCGACGTCGTCACCGGCGACTTCGGCATGTCGCTGCTGACCGCGCACCCGGTCTCCGAGGACATCGCCCGGGTCTTCCCGGCGACGCTGGAACTGGCCACCATCGGCGTGATCATCGGGGTCATCCTCGGCGTTCCCATGGGGGTGATGGCCGCAGTGCATCAGGGCCGGATGCCCGATCACCTGGTGCGGCTTTTCGGCCTGTTCGGCTATTCGATGCCGATCTTCTGGATCGGGCTGATCGGGCTCCTGGTGTTCTACGGCATCCTCGGCTGGGTCGGTGGGCCGGGGCGTCTGGACATCTTCTACGACGACATCATCCCGACGGTGACCGGCATGATCCTGATAGACAGCCTGATCGCCGGCGACACCACGATCTTCTGGAATGCCGTCAGCCACATCGCGCTGCCGGCTTCGATCCTGGGCTATTACTCGCTGGCCTATATCAGCCGCATGACCCGCAGCTTCATGCTCGAGGAACTGGGCAAGGAATATATCACCACCGCCCGGGTCAAGGGCCTGAGCGAGACTGCGGTGATCTGGCGCCATGCGCTCGGCAACGTGATGATCCCGCTGATCACGGTGATCGCACTCAGCTACGCCAACCTGCTCGAAGGGTCGGTGCTGACCGAGACGATCTTCGCCTGGCCGGGACTGGGGCAGTACATCACCGTGGCGCTGCTGTCGGCGGACATGAATGCCGTGCTGGGTGGGACCGTGGTGGTGGGGCTGATCTTCGTCGGCCTGAACATGCTCTCCGACATCCTGTACAAGCTGGTGGACCCGAGGGCGCGATGAGCGAAGCTGCGGCACAGACCTGGCGCGAGTGGCTGGCCACCGACACGCCGCAATCGAGGCGCCAAGCCCGACTGGCCCAGCTCTACCTCGGCTGGCTGAATTTCCGCTCGAACCACCTCGCCATGCTGGGGCTGGGGATCATCGTCGCCCTGGTCGCGATCGCCTTGCTGGCGCCGCTGCTGGCCACCCACGACCCGCTGGCGCAGGACCTCACGGCCCGGCTGACGCCGCCGGGCGAGGGCGGATACCTGCTGGGTTCGGACGAGCTGGGCCGCGATATCTACTCGCGCATCCTGCACGGCGCCAAGATTACGCTCTACATCGTCGCACTGGTGGCGCTGACTGCGCCGCTGATCGGGCTGCTGGTGGGGACCGCTGCGGGCTATCTGGGCGGCTGGGCCGATCTGGTGCTAATGAGGGTGACGGACATATTCCTGGCATTCCCCCGGCTGGTGCTGGCGCTGGCCTTCGTCGCGGCGCTGGGGGCAGGGATAGAGAACGCGGTGCTGGCGATCACCCTGACCGCCTGGCCGCCCTATGCCCGAATCGCCCGGGCCGAGACGCTGACGATCCGCCGGGCGGACTACGTCGCGGCCATCCAGTTGCAGGGCGCGGGCGCGATGCGGATCATCACTGGCCATATCTGGCCGATGTGCCTGTCGTCGATGATCATCCGGATGACATTGGACATGGCGGGGATCATCCTGACCTTTGCGGGGCTTGGGTTCCTGGGCCTCGGCGCGCAGCCGCCGCTGCCGGAATGGGGGGCGATGATCTCGGCCGGCCGCAAGTTCATCCTGGACCACTGGTGGGTGGCGACGATGCCGGGGCTGGCGATCTTCATCGTGTCGCTGGGTTTCAACTTGCTGGGCGACGGGCTGCGCGACGTGCTGGACCCGAAGCGGGGGAGCCAGTGATGACAGCGAGCCGCGTGTCGCTGCCTGGCGCCTCTCTC
>DATHZU010000540.1:0-3780 GCA_035458445.1 Thermohalobaculum sp.
CCAGCTTGTGCACACCGAGGACGGCTCGTCGGTTGACAGCGTCATGATCGGTGGCCGGATGGTGGTCCGGAATCGCAAGCTGGTCGGTGTCGACCTGTCCCGCGTCGCCGCCCAGGCCGAAGCCGCATGCGAGCGTCTGGCGGAGGTCAACGCGCCCAACAAGGCGCTCTACGATAAGCTCGAGAGTGTGGTCGGTTCGTTCTGTCCGGGCTTGGCTCGGCAACCCTACCACATCCATCGGTTTGGCGCGGCTCCGCACTGACCCCGCCCTGCCTCCCAGCCCAACCACCATTGATGCCAACATGATCGACACTCCAATTGCAGCGTCGGGTGGGGCTGATCGGACGCACACGACAGAACCAACTGTGAGCGTCTTTCTTGGGGCTTTTCCCGACGTAGGCGCTATTTCAGGAAAGCCGCCAAGCACTCTTATGTCCCCAATCAAGGTGCTGTTTCATAGTTTTCTCCTCCGGCAGCGGTTGCACACCGGCTATAGTCTGTGGATCGCACATAGGAGAGGACGGGACCTGAAGACGTCGGTGACCAGACTCTTATGCGCGGGTTGGTTACCGCATTCCCGTTTCTGCGTCCGGGGCTGTCCCTGTCTAAACGCGGGCGTCGATCTCAGATCGGCCACATAGTGCTATCGGGAGTTCCCCTGCCGTGGTTCCGCCCTCACCTTTGCGCGATTTGTTTCGGTTGCTCTGACTCGCTTTGTGTCAGTGACGCATCATGGTTTGCTCTGTGCTGCCACCTCCCGGTTTGTCGCCCAGATGAAGGCCGCGAGTTCACGAGCGATGGCCGTGGCGACGACGGTCGAGCGTTTGCCCTTTCTGGCGAGCTTTCGGAACCGGCCGCAGAGCCGTGTCTGGGCTTTCCATGCGATCTCTCGGACAGCTCTTGGCGCCGCCGCCACCTTTGCTTGTTTTTCTTTGCCGATGCGAGCCGGGAACCGGTAGCTCCAGGCCGATTCAATCAGGAAGCGCCGGGCCCTGATGTTCCCGGCCTTGGTGATGGTGCCGCGCCTGACACGATCGCCGGTCGAGTCTTCCGAGGGCACCAGGCCAAGATAGGCCATCAACTGTCGTGGGTGATCGAAGCGCGCGAGATCTCCGGTCTCGGCGAGGAACCCGACGGCAGTGATCGTATCGATGCCGCGCATCGCCTGAAGGGCTGTGACGCACGGTGCCAGGGACCAGTCCGGTACGGCGTCGCGGATCGCCTGTTCGATCCGGTCGGAGCGCTCCGACGCCTGGCGCATGCCAAGCAGCAGTTCTTCGAAAGCAAAGCGTTGCTCGACATGCTCGAATTTCTGGCTTGCAAGCCAGTTCAGGTGCGCCTTCCCCCAAGTCTTCTTTCCCGGATAGTACAGTCCGCCCCGCAACAGGAACCCCAAGATCTGCTGGCGCTTGATCCTCAGATCCTTCTGCGCGGCATCGCGGGCGCGCGCCAGTTCGCGCATGGCTTCATGGCGTTCGTCCGGGACCCAGACGGAAGTCAATTCGCCGGCGCGCAGCAGTTTCGCCATGGCTTCCGCATCACGCCGGTTGGTCTTGACCCGATCGCCAGGCCTTGTCGGAACCAGGGACGGGGCGACCAGGAGACAGTTATGGCCCAACGATTTGATGAGCCGGTAGAGACCGTACCCCGTCGGCCCTGCTTCGTAGCAAAATGTCAGGCGCTCGTATTTCTTGGACAGCATCGCAACCAGCTTGCGCACTGCCGCGCTCGTGCTGGCGATCTCGCCGAGATAGCGGACCTCGCCCGATCTTCCGCCATCCGCGATCGCCACTGCATGCTTCAGTTTGGCAACGTCAAGTGCCACAAATCCCTCGCTCGCACCGCTCATGGCATTCCCTTCTCATATGGCGGCCGCCGAACTGGCGCCCTCTTCCCAAGAACGGGAACCAACGGCGCCTGTGGAGCAAGGACATACGGTCTAAATCGCTTCGCGATAGGTTGCGAGCGCCGCGGTGAGGCGGGTTGTTCCGGTGGCGATTGTCGATAGAGGGCCGGGAGCGGTGTCCTGTTGGTCGAGGTGATCTTGCCTCGATCGACAGAGGAGCCTTCCCATGAACATCCAGAGCACCACCCCCGCCCACCCCGCGGCCACGCCGCTGCGTCAGCGGATGATCGAGGACATGCGGGCACGCAACCTCGGCCGGCATTCCCAGCGCAACCATCTCGAGAGCTGCGCCCGGTTCGCGGCCTTCCTGGGGCGCTCGCCGGAGATGGCGACGGCGGACGACATCCGCCGGTTCCAGCTCTTCCTGGTGGAGAGCGGCGTCAACATCGCCTATCGCAACCGGATCATGACCGGGGTCGGGTTCCTGCTGCGGGTGACGCTGCGTCGGCACGACCTGGTCTCGGAGGTCTTCCACCTGAGAGAGCCCCAGCGGGTGCCGCTGGTGCTGAGCCGACAGGAGATCAAGCGTCTGCTGGCGATGGCGCCCGGCCTCAGGGCGCGCGCGATGCTGTCGCTGGCCTATGGCTGCGGGTTGCGCGCCGGCGAGGTGGTCCGCCTCAGGGCCGGCGACATCGACAGCGCGCAGGGGATCATCCGGATCGTCCAGTCGAAGGGGCGTAAGGACCGCAACGTGATGCTGCCGGCGGACATTCTCGGCCTGCTGCGCGACTGGTGGCGGGAACGCTCGACCCGCAAGGATGCGGGCGTGGCCCTTGCCGATCGCTGGCTGTTCCCCAGCCGCGTGGGCAGGAGCTGCCTGACGACGCGCCAGTTCGCCCGGCTGTTCCGGGCGACGGTCGCCGCCGCCGGGATCAGAAAGCCGGTGACGCTGCATAGCTTGCGTCATTCCTTCGCCACGCACCTCCTGGAGCGCGGCACCGATGTCCGGGTGATCCAGGCGCTGCTCGGCCATGCAAAGCTGGAGACGACGGCGGGCTATACCCGGGTGGCGACGGGCATGATCGCGGATGTCGCCAGCCCGCTGGACGATCTGACCCCGCGCAAGCGCAGGAAGGGCAAGGCCGGGTCTTCGTAACCCGCCGCCTTGCTCCGTCCATCGCTGGAGGTCGCGGACATCTTCCGCGACCACGGGGCCGCATGGCGGGCTGCCAATGCCGGCCATGTCAGCCTCGCGCAGCTGAAGGTGATGTCGGCTGTCGAGCAGTGCCGCACCGCGGCGCTCGGCGGCCATGTGGCGCGCTGCGAGGACTGTGCGCACGAGCACATCGCCTACAACTCCTGCCGCAACCGGCACTGCCCGAAGTGCCAGGCCGGCGCGGCCATGGCCTGGCTCGCCGCCCGCGAGGCCGAGCTGCTGCCCGTCCGCTACTTCCACGTCGTCTTCACGGTGCCGGCACGGATCGCTGACATCGCCTGGCAGAACAAGAGGACGGTCTACGACCTGCTGATGCAGGCGAGTGCCGAGACCACGCTGAGGATCGCCGCCGACCCAAGGCATCTCGGCGCCCGCATCGGCATCACTTCGGTGCTCCATACCTGGGGCTCGGCCATGACCCACCACCCGCAGGTCCACATGATCGTGCCGGGCGGCGGCCTGTCGGCGGACGGCGCGGAGTGGATCGCCTGCCGGCCGAACTTCTTTCTCCCGGTGCGCGTGCTGTCACGCCTGTTCCGACGTCTGTTCCTCGACGGGCTCGCGAAGCTCCATACCGACGGCCGCCTCGCCTTCTTCGGCGAGCAGGCTCACCTCGCCGACCGCGCCACCTTCGACGCCTTCCTCGCCCCGCTCCGCACCACCGAGTGGGTGGTCTATGCCAAGGAACCCTTCGCCGGACCCAAGGCGGTGCTCGCCT
>DATHZU010000541.1:0-2618 GCA_035458445.1 Thermohalobaculum sp.
TCGACGATCAGCAGGGAGATCCGTCGCAACGGCGGCTCCTGGCGCTATACGTCAACACATGACAGCACCCTGCCAGTTGTTCAGCCGAGCGCGTGCCGCAGGGCATCCTCAAGCGCGGAGCATTCCTCCGCAGGCAGCTCCTGGATCGGCGGCCGCGCCGTGGCGCGGGGGATGCGCCCCAGCAGCTCCAGCGCTTTCTTCAGTCGCGCCGTCGCACGGTTGCTGGGCGGGCGGCGGTAGATCGCGACCGACAGAGGATAGATCCGCTCGTGCAGCGCGCGCGCCTCGGCCCAATCGCCCGCCCTTGCAGCGGCGTCGAGGGCGACGATCAACTCGGGGACAACGGCGGCGAGGCTGACCTGCGCACCGTCGCTGCCGATCAGGTAGCTCGTCAGCAGGTGCTCGTCGCCGGAGCCAAGCACCGCGATGTCCGGGCGGCGGGCCTTCACGGCGCGCCAGTTCTGCTCGTAGGTCGCAAGCTCCCAGCTTCCTTCCTTGATCGCGGCGACGCGGGGGATCTCGATAAGCGCTTGGACTGTCGGTAACGCGTAGGCCATGCGCCCGGCCCCGACCGGGGCCTGGTAGAGCACAAGCGGCAGGCCGGTCGCGTCCAGCACCTGCTCGTGATGGGCCCGGACTATCCCCAGATCGTGGTTGAGCGCCCAGCTGTTCGGTGGGAACACCAGCAGCGCGTTAGCGCCCTCCGCCTCTGCATCGGCCGCAATTCGGCCCGCCTCGATGCTCGATTCCGCGTTTACGCCCGCGGTCAGCCAGCAATCTGGCCCGACGGTGGCGCGGACTACCTCGATGACATGCCGCATCTCGGAACGGGTCAGCACGAAGTTCTCCCCGGCGTGGCCGTTGATCAGCAGCCCGCGGATGCCGGGCACGGACGCAACCGTACGGACATGAGCGGCAAGGGTGTCCTCGTCGATTCCGAAATCGGAGGTCATCGGGCAGACGGTGGCAGCATGAATGCCGCCGAAACGTTCGATCAGGCTCATCGCTTGGATCCCTCGGTGGTCGCGGTCAGACTATTGGGCGGAGCCGCCGGTGACGACAGCAATCTCTCTATGGGAAACAGCTGCCGCTCGGGTTCGCCGCCGAGTATGCGCTCCGCGAGCAGCTTCGCGATGTAGGGGCCACTGGTATAGCCCGAGTGGATGCTGCCGCAGACAAACGCGCCGTGGACTCCGGGAACCGGACCGACCGCCGGCATCGCATCGGCCGTCTCGGCCTCGAAGCCGGTCCAGGCGCGGGCCAGCCGCGCACCGGCGAGGGCGGGAATGGCATGGCAGGCGAGGCGGACATTGCCGATGATGCTGTCTGGGCGGATGCCGTTTTGGTTCGTCTCGCGGTCGCCCCAGCCCTGCCAGCCGCCTCCGATTACGACGGTGCCGTGCGGAAACTGCTTCAGCGAGAGCAGCCCCGAGGCGATTCCCAACTGGGTGCGCATGACCGGGCGGATGCGCTCGGTCACAGAAAGCTGGTTGATAAGCACCTTGATCGGCAGCGCGACGCCCAGCCACGTCAGCATCGGCTCGATCCAGACGCCACCGGCGATCAAAAGCCTGCCACCCCGGACCGGGCCGCGTGTCGTGGCTACCTCGAACGGCCCTGCCGCCTGCACACCGGTTGCCGCCGTCTGCTCCAGCAGCGTCACACCGCTGGCCAGCAGCGCCCGCCGATAGGCGAGCCCGGTCAGATAGGCATTGGCGAATCCGTCCATCTTGCACCATCCGGCGGCCCGCGCGCCGGGCCCGAGCCCGGGCTCGATGCGCTGCGCCTCGGCACCGCTCACGACCTCGATCGGCGCGCCTGCCTCGCGGCGGCGGGCGCTGCGATGGAGCAGCAGTTCCTCCTCCCGCTCGGTGAAGGCGAGCGAGAGGCCGTCGCAGATCACCACGCCGACGTCATGGCCCAACCAGTCGCGCGCATTGGACCACATCGCATGGGCCTCAAGCGCATAGGGAATCAGGGCTGCGCGCGTCATCTGCATGGTCAGCGTGCCGGCATTGGTGCCGGAGGCGCCACGGCAAATCTGGTCGCGCTCGATCAGCGCCACGCGCATGCCGCCGCGCGCGGCAAAGAGGGCAACAGTGGCGCCGTTGATACCGCCGCCGACCACTACGAGGTCATAGGCGGCGGTCATAGCGGCGCCGGTTCCGGAATAGGGATATCGTCATAGTCGAAACTGCCCACGAGATCAGCGAGGGCGACAGGGCGCAGAGGCGCGCGCGGCGTCCATGCGCCTGCCGTCTCGCGCGAGCCGGTGCGCATGGCGACCAGTTCACCGACGACATCGCCGCACATGCGCCCCTGGCATGGCCCCATGCCGCAGCGGGTGAAGTGTTTGAGCTGGTTGACGTCTCCAGCGCCGTCGTCCAGCGCTGCTTCTATCTCGGCCCGCGTCACGTCCTCGCAGCGGCAGACGATGGTATCCGGCGGAATATCCGCGATCTGGCCCGGCCGCAGCGCAAGCATGCCTGCAATGGCGTGTGAAAAACGCGTCAAACGCCGCGCCTCGTCAAGTGCCTGCCGTACCTGCGCGGTCGTAGCGGTGGCCTCCCCGCACTCTGCGTCCGTGGCCGCCGCGAGACCGGCCAGCGCTCCTGCCA
>DATHZU010000542.1:0-22591 GCA_035458445.1 Thermohalobaculum sp.
CGCCCAGGCGCTGGTCTGGAAGGCCGCCGCTTCGGCGCCGTCAGGCGGTTTCCCCGACATGTGCATGGCCGCCCAGGCCAAGGTTTTCGCCGCCGAGACGGCGGTGAAGGTGACAAACGACGCGCTGCAATTGCATGGCGCCATGGGGTATTCGCGCAACCTGCCGCTGGAACGCATGGTCCGCGACGCGCGCATGTTCACCATCGGCGGCGGCACCGCCCAGGTCCTGCGCAACCAGGTGGCCTCGTCGATCCTGGGCCGGAAGCTGCCGCAGACGCGGGACGGCTACAATGAACCCGCCGCCGAGGTACCGAAGCTGAAAGCGGTGTAGGCGGGCGCTTGTCTGCCGCCGAAACGGGCCTCACGCCAGGATCATGATCCCGGCCCAGAACAGGGCCGCCGCCCGTGCGGCATCGGCCAGGGCCGGGGCGCCGTCGTAGCGCCCGGCGCTGCGCCAGACCCCGGTGGCGCAGGCCACCGTGTAGGGCAGCGGCAGCAGATGCACGGCCAGCGCCACCGGCGCCGCGAGCCCGGCGGCGATCACCGCCAGGCTGCCCACCGTGGCAACTGCATTCACGGCGAAGCAGATCACCACCATGTGGATCCAGAATGCCACCCCCAGAGGCAGCCGCCCGGCCCACAGGTCGGCCAATCCTTTCATCCCTGCTCCGCCGCTGCGCGCCGTTTCGCCCGGGCACGTCGCGCCATCATGTTCAGCCCTTCGACCAGGCCGGAGAAGGCCATGGCGGCGTAGATGTAGCCCTTCGGCACATGCGCCCCGAAGCCCTCGGCGATCAGCGTCGTGCCGATCAGCAGCAGGAAGCCCAGCGCCAGCATGACGATCGTTGGATTGGCCTCGATGAACCGCGACAGCGGCCCGGCGGCCCACAGCATCGTGGCCACCGCCACGACCACAGCCACCACCATGATCGGCACATGCGGGGTCATGCCGACCGCCGTGATGATGCTGTCGATCGAGAACACCAGATCCAGCAGCAGGATCTGGAAGATCGCCGCGGCAAATCCCAGGGTGACGGCGGCGGTGCCGAACATGTCGCCCTCGGGGTCCGGATCCACATTGTGGTGGATCTCCTTCGTCGCCTTCCAGACCAGGAACAGACCGCCCACAATCAGGATCATGTCCTTCCACGAGAAGCCGTGCGAGAACAGCTCGAAGATCGGGTCGGTGAGCTGCACGATCCAGGCGATGGCGCCCAGCAGCACCAGCCGCAACACCAGCGCCAGGCCGATGCCGATCCGGCGGGCCCGGGCGCGCTGCGCCTCCGGCAGCTTGTTGGTCAGGATCGAGATGAAGACCAGGTTGTCGATTCCCAGCACGACTTCCATCACGATCAAGGTCGCCAGCGCCGCCCAGGCGGTGGGATCTGCAAGAAGCGGTAGGATCGAATCCATGTCGGTTCCCTTTCGGCTGCCCGTGCGCCGGGAGATGGCCCGCGCATCCGCAAATTGGAAGGCCGCGAGCGACAGGATTTCCGTTTTTTGATGTCGGGTTGCGTTCCCAACACGCCCGGCAGCCTTTATCGTGGCCCGGCGTGCAACCGGAGGGCACAGGATGGCCAAGGGATACTGGATCGGGCGGGTCGATGTGACCGACCCGGAAGCCTACAAGAAATACGTCGCCGCCAACGCGGCGGCCTTCGCCAAGTACCGTGCCCGGTTCCTGATCCGCGGCGGCGCCTTCAAGTCGGTCGAGGGCGGCGCGCGCGCCCGCAACGTGGTGATCGAGTTCCCCAGCTACGAGGCGGCGATCGAATGCTACCGTTCGCCCGAATACGCCGAGGCGATGGCGCACCGGGTGGACGCCGGCGTCGCCGACATCCTGATCATCGAGGGCTATGACGGGCCGCAGCCGGGCGATGGTTAGGCCTCAGGCAGCAGCGTAATCAGACAGCCCGCTCGCCCGCGCCAGGCGGCGAAACTGGGTCACGGTGCCGGGCCACAGCGTCGGGTTGCGGCCGTCGGCGTCCTTGTACCACGAGGTGCAGCCGCCGGTCTGCCAGACCATGCGGGCGAGCCGCGCCTGCACCCCGTCGGCATAGCGCGCCTGCACTTCGGCCCGGGGCTCGACCGCCTCGATGCCGCGTGCGCACATCTCGGCCAGCAGGCGCACCACATGGGCCGCCTGTGCCTCGGCCATCAGCACCACCGAGTTGTGGCCGAGCGCGGTGTTCGGGCCCAGCATCAGGAAGAGGTTCGGGAACCCGGCCGCCGAGGCGCCCAGATAGGCGCCCGCCCCGTCCCGCAGAACCTGGCCCAGGCACTGCCCGCCGCGCCCGCGGAACGGCAGGCCGGCCATCGTGTCGATGGTCCGGAAGCCGGTGGCGAGGACCAGCGCATCCGCCCTGCGAAGCGTGCCCTCTGCCGACACCACACCGTTGGCCCGAAGCTCGGTGACCGGCTCGGTCACCAGCTCCACATTCGGCCGCATCAGCGCCGGGTACCAGCTGTTCGACAGCAGGATGCGCTTGCAGCCGATCTGGTAGTCCGGCGTCAGGCGGCGCCTCATGTCGCGGTCGCGCACCGCCCGGGCCATGTGCCAGAGCGCGATCCGCCGCACGAGCCCGGAGACGAGCGGCTGGCCGCGGAAGACCGCATGCTTCATCTCCTGCGCCGCGAAGGTCAGGGCGCGGTCGGCCCGGCGCAGGCCCGGAAGGTTCCCGTAGAGCCAGCGCAGCCAGCCCGGCACCGGATAGTCGAAATGCGGCAGCACCCAGGGGGCGCTGCGCTGGTAGACCGTCAGCCGGGCGGCGGTCCTCGCGAGCTCGGGCACCAACTGCCCGGCGCTGGCGCCCGCGCCGATCACCGCCACATGCTTGCCGGCCAGATCGATTCCGCCGTCCCAGGACGCCGAGTGCAGCACCGGCCCGGCGAATAGGCCGAGGCCCGGGATATCGGGCAGCTTCGGCACGTGCAGCGGCCCCATCGCCGGAACCAGCACCCTGGCCGACAGCTGCTGACCGTCCGCCGTCTCGACCCGCCAGCGCCGCGCGGCCTGATCCCATTCGGCGCCGGTGACGGTGCAGGAGAAGCGCGTCACCGCGCGCAGGCCCTCGCGGTTCGCCACCCCGCGCGTGTAGTCCCAGATCTCCGCGCCGCCGGCATAGCGCCGCCGCCAGTCGGCCTTCGGGTAGCGTGCCAGGGCGTAGAGATGCGAGGGGATGTCGCAGGCCACGCCCGGATAGCGGTTCTCGCGCCAGGTGCCGCCGAAATCGCCGCCTTTCTCCAGGATAAGAATGTCGGAGAACCCGGCGCGACGCGCCTCGAGCGCCATGGCGATCCCGGAGAACCCGGCCCCGATGATCAGGATATCGGCGCCGCTCATCCCGACGCCTTCGCAAGCCCCGAACTTAGCGGCCCGCACAGCACAAGCGGCAGCAATGTGATGGCCGCCACCGCCAGCATCATGTTGCCGACTCCGAGCCAGTCGCCCAGCAACCCCAGACAGACCGAGACTATGACCGAGGCCGCGGTCGAGGTGGTGTAGATCAGCGAGAAACCCCGCGCCTGCCGGTCGCGGTCGATCAGGTCGCCGATCGAGCCATAGGTGATCGAGGTCGAGCCCTGCAGGAAGGCGCCCAGCACGGGCAGCAGGCCGAAGGCCAGCATCGGCGGCGCGAAGACCACGGCCGCGATTCCGGCCGCCGTCAGCACCTCGACCAGAACCAGCGAGCGGATGATGCCGAGCCGCGCCGCCAGGAAACCGCAGCAGAACTTGCCCACCACGCCGCCCGCCAGCGTCAGCACCACCGCCAGCGCCGCCAGATGCAGCGCCACGCCGCGTTCGATCATCAGGAAGGCGACAAAGGTCTTGAAGCCGGATTGCGCCATGGTGTCGAGGAAGTTGATGGCGCAGAGCGCCGCGAAGCCCGACCGGCTGCGGATGCCCCAGCCCCGCTTGCGGGGCGCGGGTCCGTCCGGCGCCGTACGCGCGGCTCCGCCGCCGATCCCGGCCCGGAACAACAGAACCAGCACCGCCAGCGCCAACGCCACGGACAGCACGCCGTAGCCGAAGGCGATCCCCTGCCAGCCGGCGCCCAGCCCCAGCAGCAGGGTAAAGCCGCCGGTCAGGGCCAGCTTGCCCACGTCCCCGGCGGCATTGTAGGTGCCGAGCGCCGGGCGGGCGGATCGGCCGGGAAACGCCGCCGAGATGATCGCCGAGGACAGCGTGTGCTGGAACGCCGCGCCGACGCCGGCCAGGAACAGGCTGAACAGGATCGCGGTGAACCCCGCAGCGAAGGACAGCCAGATATATCCGGCCCCGACGACGGTCAGTCCGAAGACCAGCAGCCGGCGGGTGCCGAAGCGCTCGGACAGCAGCCCCGACGGGATCTCCAGCAGGGCCATCGCCGCAAGGTTCGCGGCCTTGACGATGCCGACCTGGACATAGCTCAGCCCGAATGCCTGGGCCAGCAGCGGCAGCATCACGTTCACCGTCGAGGTGAGCCCGTCCTGCCAGGCATGCACGCTGCAGCAGGCGGCCAGCGTCACGCCTGCCTGTCTGCCTTCCGCCGCCGCTGGGTCCACTGCAGTCATGGACCCATGTCTAGAGCAGGTCTGCGCCGGAGAGAACTGCCTTGGAGATACCTATGGCCGAAGGCCGCCGCGGGTCAGCTCAGGCGACACTGGCCTGGCTCGCCGTCGAGGCGCGCGTCAGCCGCGCGATGGCGGCCCCCAGGGCGCCCGGCACCACCGGTTTGCTGATATAGTCGTCCATCCCCGCAGCCAGGCACCTTTCGCGGTCGCCCTGGAGCGCATGGGCGGTGAGGCCGACGATCGGCAGGTGCCGCCCGGTGCGTGCGTCCTCCTGGCGGATCGCCCTGGTCGCGTCGAGACCGTCCATCACCGGCATCGAGACGTCCATCACCACCAGGTCCGGGCGCGAGCGGGCGATTTGGTCCAGCGCTTCCCGCCCGTTGTTGGCCACCGTATAGGTATAGCCAAGGTCGGCAACCAGTTCGGCGGTGACCATCTGGTTGATCGCGTTGTCCTCGACGATGAGAATGTGACGGCCGGACGGCGGCAAGGCCTTGCTGTCGGTCTTCTCCGAACCGCCGGCATGCGCCGCAGGCTCGGCCTTTCGGCTTTGCGACCGCTCGCTCAGCAGGCCGGAGACCGCGTCGAGGAGCGCCCGCATTCGCACCGGCTTCGGCAAGAGCCTCTGGACCAGCCCTTCGCTTTCGGCCGACGAGGTCATCTCGATTGAGCTCAACAGCAGAACCGGCAGGGCCTTGAGCGCCGCCTCGCCACGTATCGTGCGCGCCATCGCGAGACCGTCCATGACCGGCATCTGGTAGTCGAGCAGCGCGAGATCGAAGCGGCGGCCCGCAGCGGCGGCCTCCTGCAGGATCCTCAGCCCCTCGCGCCCGGAAGCGGCGGTCGAGACGGAGAGATCCCACTCCTCCAGCATGTCGCGCAGAATCGAGCGGCTGATCGCGTTGTCGTCGACAACAAGCACGTGCGCGCCCCGGATCGACTCCGCCAATGGCGCCGGCTGGGCCACGCCAGGACCGACCGGCAGGGTCAGTGTCAGCCAGAAGGTCGAGCCGACGCCCTGCTCGCTGGTCACCCCGATCTCGCCGCCCATGCCCTCGACCAGCATCCGGCTGATCGCAAGGCCAAGCCCCGTGCCCTCGTATTTCCGGGTCGAGGCGCTGTCGACCTGGCTGAACTTGTCGAAGATCACCGAGGTCATGTCGGCCGGAATGCCGATTCCGGTGTCGGTGACCTCGATTCGCAGCCGGACACAATTCGCGACGGCCTGGTCGCTGACCGCGACAAGCACGAACCCTTCTTCGGTGAACTTGAGCGCATTGCCGATCAGGTTGGTCATGATCTGCCGCACTCTGCCCTCGTCGCCGAGCAGGGATTCCGGCAGCCCGGCCTCGAAGCGGACACCGACCTCGACGACTTCGCGATCGGACTGTGCCGACAGGATCGTCGCCACCTCCTCGACCACCGCCCTCAGGTCGAAGGGCTCCCGGGCATAGCTTACCTGGCCCGCCTCCAACTTCGAGAAGTCGAGAATGTCGTTGATGATGCCGAGGAGCGTTTCACCAGAGCTTATGATCATGTCGACGTGAGCCTTCTGGCGCGGCTCGAGATCCGAGCGCGCGAGCAGATGCGCGATGCCCAGCACGCCGTTCATCGGCGTGCGGATTTCGTGGCTCATATTTGCCAGGAACTCCGATTTCGCACGGTCGGCGCTGCGGGCCTGCTGCAAGGCCAGCCTCAGCCCGGCCGTACGCTCGGCCACGGTTTCCTCCAGCTCGGCATTGGCAAGCGCCAGCGACTCCTGCGCCGCCGTTACTCTCCGCTCCATCGGCAGCAGGACGCCGAACAAGCTGGCGGCTACGGCGGCGAGCATCGTGAGAAACGCGGCGGCACCCAGCATCAGAATCCGGTCGAAAACCTGAAGGCTGCGCTCCTCCAGCGCGGCGCTGGCGTTGCTGAGGCGCGGGCTCACCTCCAGGACCGAGAGAATCTCGATGTCGCGCCCAACGGCACGCAGTGTTTCCGGCGCCATCGAATCGGCATCGAGCAAGCTGGCGCCCAGCGCCGCCAGCCGGGCAATCTGATCCTTGAGGCTGGGTTCTCCCGGTGGCGCGGTCTGCTGCGGCGACGCAGCCGTTCCCTCCCACAGCCGCTGCAAGTAGGGATCCAGCCGGTCATTGGCGGAGTATTGCGGCAGCGGCGTCGCGCGATATTCCTCCTGCGCCTCCTCCCGCTTGGTGTTCAGCGTGGCTTCCGGTGTGGCGGAATCCGCATTTCCGGGCTCATCTTCTCCGGACTCCGCGAGCGGCAGCGCGGGGAATCCTTCGCTGCTGACCGACAGGCGGGCATAGAGGACACCGAGCTGGCCGAGTGTGATCGCGAGGATCTCCCGGGCTTCCTCGCGCTCGTCCGGATCCGGGTCGTAGGCCACACGGAACCCCAGCGAGCCCGTCAGGTTTGCGTATTGCGCGACGGCGTGGATCGCGGCAGCGTTGCGTGCATGGGCGCTGACTTCGCCGATCTGCCACCAACCGATTACCGTCACCGATGCGAGTGCAGTCAACAGCCCGAGGGTTGCGGCGAGAAATCTCTGTCGCATATAGGCGCGGGAAGTCGGTTGCGGCATTAGGGCGCTCCCAATGTTCCTGAGCGCCCTTGATCACATACTTGCTCTTTCGGAGATATTAACGCCTCCCGGTGCGGCGTTACCGGTCCTCGGCCCTTTGCGGTTTGAAATCCGAATTCCTGCCACCACCGCCACCACCGCCGGTGAGGCTGCGCAGCACGTCGAAAAAGACCCGCTCGACCACATTTCCGCGTCTCTCGCCCCGCTGGCGCCCGTCGCCGGCAAGCAGGGTGGACTGGCCGCCCGGCTCGGCGGTGGGCAACGGGCTCGGCGGCATCCCCCGGTTCAGCCTGATCATCGTCTCGCGCCAGATCTCGGCCGGCAGTCCGCCTCCAGCCACCCCGGTCAGAGGCGAGTTGTCGTCGTTGCCCATCCAGACGCCGACCACATAATCCGCGGTGAAGCCGATGAACCACGCGTCCCGCGCCGCCTGGGTGGTGCCGGTCTTGCCGGCCGCGTCGCGGTCCGGCAGCCTGGCGCGGCGCCCGGTGCCCCGCTCGATCACCTCGCGCAGCATCCAGGTCAGCTGCCCGGCCGAGCGGTCGGACATGACCTGTTCACCGGGCCCCTGGCGCTGGCGCAGCAGCGCGGTGTTGTCGCCCCGCAGCCGGATCTCACGGATGCCGCGTACATTCGCCGCCCGGCCCCGGTTGGCGATGGTCGCAAAGACCCCGGTCATGTCCACCAGGGTCGCTTCGGAGGTGCCGAGCGCGATTGCCGGGCCGGGCGCCAGCGGCGTGGTCAGGCCCATCCGCTCGGCCATCTGGCGCACCCGGTCCTGCCCGGCGCGCTCGGAGACCCGGACCGCGACGGTGTTGATCGAGTTCGCGAGCGCATCGGCCAGCGTTACCGCGCCCCGGTATTTCCGGTCGTAATTCTCGGGGGTCCAGTCGCCGATCCGCAGGGGCTGGTCGACCACCACGTCCATCGGGCGCATTCCGGCCTCGAGCGCGGCGGCATAGACTATGGGCTTGAAGGCCGAGCCGGTCTGCCGCTTGGCATGGGTGGCGCGGTTGAACTGGCCCACGCCGTGTTCGCGCCCGCCCACCATGGCGCGCACCTCGCCGTCGGGGGTCATCACCACGACGGCGGCCTGGGCGACGCTGCTGTCCTTGACCTTGGCGTCGAAGACCGCCGCCACGGCCTCGTCGGCCGCGCGCTGCAGATCGGCGTCGAAGGTGGTGATGATGGTCACGTCCTCGGTGGTGTCCTTGGCCAGATAGTCCGGCGCCTGCTCCATCACCCAGTCGGCGAAGTAGCCGCCGGCGCGCGCTGCCGCCGCCGGGCTCAACTCGGCCGGGTTGGCCAGTGCCTGCACCACCTGGGTCTCGCTCAGATACCCCTGCTCCTCCATCAGCCGCACGATCACCCCGGCACGCCCCTGCGAGCGGCCGAGGTCGTTGGTCGGCGCATAGCGCGACGGCGCCCGCAGCAGCCCGGCGAGCATGGCAGCCTCGGCCGGGCTGAGGAGCCGGGCCGACTTGCCGAAATAGCGCTGGCTGGCGGCCTCGAAGCCATAGGTCCCGGCGCCCAGATAGACCCGGTTCAGATAGATCGAGAGAATCTGCTCCTTGGTGTATTTCAGCTCGAGCGCCAGCGCCATCGGCAGTTCCTTAATCTTGCGCTCCAGGCTGCGCTCGGCGGTCAGGAACACGTTCTTGGCGACCTGCTGGGTCAGGGTCGAGCCGCCCTGCACCAGCCGCCCGGCGCGAATATTCGCGATCATCGCCCGGGTGATCCCCAGAGGATCGATGCCGAAATGGTCGTAGTAGCGCCGGTCCTCGGTCGCGATGACTGCATGGATCAGATGCGGCGACACCTCGTTGATGCCGAGGTCGCCGCCATACTGCTCGCCGCGCCAGGCGAAGACATTGCCGTGCCGGTCGAGCATGGTCACCGAGCCGCCGCCGCGCCCGTCGAAAAGCTCCTCGACCGGTGGAAGCTGCAGGTAGTAGTACCCGGTCGCGACAGCCAGGATGGCGCCGCAGATCACGCCGGCGCGCCAACCGATCGCCCAGACGATGCGCACCACCGCGCGCACGAGAAAGCCGATCGCCCGGGCGATCAGCCCCGGCTTCCGCTCTTCCCGCTTGCTGCGCTTTGCGCGCTTCTTTTTCGGGGTTGCCTGCTCTTTTTCGCCCGTCAAATCGGGTCTCCCGCCCGTCTCTCCGCCTGTGCCCGCTGTCTCTCCCCCTGATAGTCCAGCGGAGACCATCATGCCATAGCCCGCACCGGAAGCCGCGTGCTTTTTCCATCCGGCGTTGCCTGGGCGGGCCGGTAGGCACGGGTAGTTCGTGCTCGTTTTCTTAATGCCTAAATTTATGGCATCTTAGTTTTTCTGCTTATAATTTCACCGTGAAAATACGATTGCTCTGCCAGCTTGTGCCAGAACTCAACTTATTATCAATACATAACAATGGTTTGTATCTTTGCATATGATTTTGGCACAGTTCTTGAAGCCTATTCCCTCCGAGGGCCAAAATATGTCCGGCCTGTCGCAACCGGGGAAGAACGATGAAGCTGATCATCGCCGTCATCAAGCCCTTCAAGCTCGAGGATGTCCGCGAGGCGCTCACCGGGATCGGTGTGCAGGGCCTCATGGTCTCCGAAGTGAAGGGCTATGGCCGCCAGAGCGGCCACACCGAAATCTACCGCGGCGCCGAGTATGTCGTGAACTTCGTGCCGAAGATCCGGCTCGAGATCGTCACCACCGACGACCAGGTCGAGAAGATCGTCGACACCATCGCCACCACCGCCCGCACCGGAAAGATCGGCGACGGCAAGATATTCGTCGTCACCGTCGAGCAGGCGCTGCGCGTTCGCACCGGCGAGACCGGCGACGATGCGCTGTAACCCGGAGCCCGGAGAGAGAGTGAGAGATCCCATGAGACAGATCGTCAAATTCGGGATGCCCGGAGCGGCAGCCCTGCTGTTGGCCGGACCCGCATTGGCCCAGGACGCCGCCCCCGGCGTTGCCCCCGAGACCGGCTTCATCCTGAATACCTTCATGTTCCTGGTCACCGGCTTCCTGGTGATGTGGATGGCCGCCGGCTTCGCCATGCTGGAAGCCGGGCTGGTGCGCACCAAGAACGTCGCCATGCAATGCACCAAGAACGTCGCGCTCTTCGCCATCGCGGCGTTGATGTACTACCTGATCGGCTACAACCTGATGTATCCGGGTGACGGCTGGACCATCCCCAATATCCTCGGTGCCTTCGCCACCACCTCGCTGGAACCGGCCGGGGTCGCGGCGGCGGATGTGGGCGATATCACCTATGCGTCGGCCGGATCGGACTTCTACTTCCAGCTGATGTTCTGCGCCACCACCGCCTCGATCGTCTCGGGAACGCTGGCCGAGCGGATCAAGCTGTGGCCGTTCCTGGCCTTCACCGTGGTGCTCACGGGGCTGATCTACCCGATCCAGGCCTCGTGGAAATGGGGCGGTGGGTTTCTTCAGACCGAATTCGGCTTCCTCGACTTCGCCGGCTCGACGGTCGTGCATTCGGTCGGCGGTTGGGCCGCGCTGGCCGGTGCGCTGATCCTGGGGCCGCGCTTGGGCAAATACGCGAAGGACGGCAAGATCCACCCGATCCCCGGCTCGAACCTGACCCTGGCCACGCTGGGCACCTTCATCCTGTGGCTGGGGTGGTTCGGCTTCAACGGCGGCTCGCAGCTCTACATGAACACTGCCGGCAACGTCGCCGACATCAGCCGGATCTTTGCCAACACCAATACCGCCGCGGCTGGCGGCGCGCTGGCGGCGCTGGCGCTGACCCAGCTTCTGTACAAGAAGGTCGACCTGACCATGGTGCTGAACGGCGCCCTTGCAGGGCTGGTCTCGATCACCGCCGAACCGCTGACCCCGGGCCTGGGGCAGGCGACCCTGATCGGGGCCGTGGGTGGGGCCATCGTGGTCTTCGCGGTGCCGTTCCTCGACAAGCTGAAGATCGACGACGTGGTCGGCGCCATTCCGGTGCACCTGTTCTGCGGCATCTGGGGCACGCTGGCGGTGGTGCTGACCAATCCGGACGCCAGCCTCTACGGCCAGGTGGTCTCGATCCTGATCGTCGGCGTCTTCGTCCTCGTCGCCTCGGCCGCTCTGTGGCTGGTGCTGAAGGCCACCATGGGCATCCGGGTCACGCCCGAGGACGAGATGTCCGGGCTCGATTCCGCCGAGCTGGGCCTCGAGGCCTATCCGGAGTTCGGCAAGGGGTCGCAGTTCATCTGAGTCCCGCACAGATCCCCCGGGGGCGGCCTTGCTCTGCCCCCGCACTTGCCCGGCGCTGGGTCCCTCGGCGCCGGGATTTTTTTGAGACCGGGCGCAGGTGAGGCCTACGGGCAAAAGTGTGCAAGGTTGCACATGGGGTCAAGACGTTGATTTTATTGGGAAATCGAAAACAGTGCCAAATTGGGACATGTACGCGCTAGCGCGGCTCGCGGGCACCGAAAATCGCGGAGCCAACGCGCACCACCGTGGCGCCCAGCCTGACCGCGGTCTCGAAGTCGCCGCTCATGCCCATCGACAGCCCGGCCAGCGCGTTTCGCGCCGCGATCTTGACGAGCAGCGCGAAATGCAGCGCCGGTTCCTCGTCCTCGGGCGGGATGCACATCAGCCCGACGACGTTCAGCCCCAGCGCCCGGCACTCGGCGATGAAGCTGTCCGCCTCGCCGGGCAGCACGCCGGCCTTCTGCGGTTCCTCTCCGGTGTTGACCTGCACATAGACCGGCAGGCTGCGGCCGGTCTCGGCGAAGGCATCTGCCAGCTTCCGCGCCAGCTTCGGCCGGTCGACCGACTCGATCACGTCGAAGAGCTCGGCAGCTTGCCGGACCTTGTTGGTCTGCAGCGGGCCGATCAGGTGCAGCTCGATCCCCGGATAGCGCGCGCGCAACTCGGGCCAGCGCCCCGCTGCCTCCTGCACCCGGTTCTCGCCAAACACCCGATGCCCCGCTGCCAGCACCGCCTCGATCCGCTCGGGCGGCTGCATCTTGGATACCGCGACCAGCGTCACGTCGGCAGGATCGCGTCCGGCCTCACGTGCCGCCGCCTCGATCCGCGTAACGATATCCGCCAGCCCGCTCATGCCTTTCCGCCGTTCTGTCACTTGCGCTTCCGGCCCGCTTGCGGACCACGGATTTCGCCGTCTCGGCATGAAGCTCGGGGTAGAACTCCTCCAGCGCAACGGCGAACTCCGTGCGGATGCGGGAAATCTGCGCTGGCGTCAAGGTTTCGCGCCATTCTCCCGCTCTGCCGCTGGCAAAGAACCGCTTCATCTTCGGCGGACGCTCGATGAATCCCTTTTCCTGTTCCTGCCGCTTCAGGCTGTCGAAGCTGCTCCACCGGATCGCCCGGCGCAGCTTGCCATCCTCGACCGGCACCTTGAGGAAAGTCAGCAGCAGCCGCATCGCCTGCTCGGTGTCCGCGGTCATGTCCTCGTAGCGGATCGCATGACGCCACAGCCCCTCGGGCCGCAGCCAGGACTCGATATGGTCGTCCCAGCGCCCGATGGTGTCGAAGATTCCGCTCTCCGAGGCGTTCAGAGCCTTGCGGTCGGCCATCAGCACGATCGCCTCGTTGATGCCGATGACCTGGTGGCGCGCATAGGACACCGCCACGTCGAAGGGGTTGCGGTGGATGTAGACGGCGCCTGCGGTCAGGGCCGGCGGTATCGTGATCTGGCCATTCATGCGGCCGATGCGGCAGTGGGTCTTGACGAACTGGTGGCCCGGCTTCGAGGCCGCGATCAGCCTCAGCGCGCGGGGGCGCACCGCCAGCCAGTCCTCGACATCCTGTGCGATGAACCTCCGGCCGGCCGCCCGGTCGAAGAAGTCCTGGCGCGTGTCCGAGGTGGCGAAGCGGTGAATCTGGTTGATATCGACCGGCGCGTCGCCGGGCTGGAAATAGTTTGCCAGCAGCAGCCGAAGCCAGGTGTTTCCCGACTTCGGGTACGAGGCAAGCCAGATAATTCTTTGAAGGTCCATGGTCCTGAAGCGCGCCCCCCCGCTTCAGGTTGAGGTAGTCGTGCTCCCGGTTTCTGCAAAAAGATCGGGGTAAAGTTTCTGTAAGGCGGGCGTGAACTCGGCACGGATGCGCGCGATCTGATCAGGGCTCAGCGCCTCGCGCCAGCCGCCGGCCTTGCCGCTGGCGAAGAACTGCTTCATCCCCTCCGGGCGCTCGCGGAATCCCTCCGCCTTCTCCTGCTTCTGCAGGTTTTCGAACTTCGTCAGCCGGATCGCGCGGCGCAGCTGGCCGTGGTCGACCGGTACCTTGAGGAAATCCAGCAGGCCGCGCATCGCGCCCTCGGTATCCGCGGTCATGTCCTCGTAGCGCATCACATGGCGCCACATGCCCTGGGCTCCGATCCAGGACTCGACATGGGCATCCCAGCGCCCCAGCACGCTGACGATCCCCTTCGCCGAGACGTTCATGGCATTGGCGTCGGCCATCGCGCCGATGGTCTCGTCGATGCTGCGGCCAAGGTGCCGGGAATACGAGACCGCCACGTCGAAGGGATTGCGATAGACGTAGATGCCGCCGGCCGTCAGCTCGGGCGGGATCAGCGCCTGGCCGCCCATCCGGGCAATCTTGCAGTGGGTCTTGACGAAGTGATTGCCGGGTTTCGACGCCGCGATCAGCCGCAGCGCCTTCGGCCGGACCGCCAGCCATTCGCCTGGATTGGCCGCCTCGAAAGGGCGGCCCGCGGCGCGGTCGAAGAAGTCCTGGCGATTGTCCGCAGTGGTGAAGCGGAAGATGTTGTTGATGTGGATTTCCTCGCCCCTGGGCATGAAGTAGTTGCCCAACAAGAGCCGCAGCCAGGTGTTGCCGGACTTCGGGAACGAGGCGAGCCAAATGATCCGGTTCAGCGTCATTCGTCCAGATATCCGAAGCGCTGCATGACCTTGCCGTGCTTGTCGCAGATCCGCGCGACGATATCCGGCGCCAGGGTATCGCGCCATTGCCCGGCGGTGCCGGCGCGGAAGAACCGCTCGGCGTGGCGCGATTTCTCGGCGAAGCCATGCGCCGCCTCCTGGCCGCGCAATTGGTCGAAGCTTGAGAACTCGATCGCCCGGGCCAGCCGCTCGGGTTCCACCGGCACGCCCATGCGCTTCAGCACCGCCGAAAACGCGGCTTCTGGGTCGTCGATCAAATCCTCGTAGCGCAGGGTGCAGACGGGGAAGTTCCGCGTCCGGGTCCAGCTGTTCACGTGGTCCGACCACGAGCCGAGATACTGGACGACGTTGTCGGAATCCGCCAGAATCTTTGTCGAGGGGCTGCTGATCGAGTGCACCGCGGCCGCATGTGTCTGACCGTAGTGATCGGCATAAGAAATCAGCACATCCAGGGGATTGCGCACGATGTAGATCGCCAGGCGGGTCAGCGCCGCGGGGATCAGCTCGATGCCGCGCACCCGGATGTTCGGGTTATGGGTCTTGACCAGATTGACGTCGGCCTTGTTGGCGACGATGGCCTTCAGGACGCCTGGGCGCAATGCCAGGATCGCGGCTTCGTCGCTGGGGTCGATCGCACGCCGCGCGATGATCCGGTAGGGGCCCTGCATCGCATCGCCCAAAGCGATCTGATAGGCCTTTCTGAGCGGCACCGGCTCTTTCGCGCGCAGCAGGTAATTTGACAGGAACATCCGGAGCCACGTGTTTCCGGACTTGGGATAGGACGCCAGCCAAACGATCGATTTCATGCGCCGGCCCGCCTAGCCGCCAGGGATGCCCGTCTAAAGAAAACAGGGGGGGTTGCCCCCCCCTGTCATATTCGGTCCGAAGAACTTCAGGATCAGAAGTTCAGCTTGACACCGGTGCCGATGACGAAGCCGTCGATGTCCGAGCCGCCCTTCACGTCCAGCTCCTCGTAGGCGCCGAACGCGCCAACCTTCACGCCGGAAGCGACGGCGTAGGAGACGGCCAGCAGGAACTTGTCGATCTTGGCGTCCGAGTCATCCTGCTTCGAGTGCAGGTAGGTGGCCGAGAAGCCCCAGGGGCCGGTCTCGTAGGACGCGCCGATGTCGTAGACATAGCGGTCCGAACCGGTCTCGTCGTAGTTGGCGTACGAGCCGCCGACCGTGACGCCGCCGAAGCCGATGTTCAGGCCGAAGGCATAGGCGGTCGGGTCGGAGTTGCCCGTGCCCGGGATCGCCGGGGCCGCGCAGACAGGCGCCTGGATCACCGCGTCGTCGTCACCAATGTCCGGGCCGCCCTCGCCGCCGAGGGCGATACCGCCGACCGAGTTGCAGAAGGCGGTCTCGACGTCGTTGCTCGAGGTCGCGACCTTGCCGATGGTGTTGGTGAAGCTGAACTGGCCGGTCGGGTCGATAGCGTCCACGCCGGCCGTGCCGTTCCGCGAACCGCGGGTGTAGCCGGCCGAAGCCGCAACCGACACGTCGCCGAACGAGTTGGCGTAGTTCGCCGCAACCGCCCAGATGTCGTGCAGGGCGCCGTCAGCGTCGGTGTCCTTGTTCGAGTCGCTGGTGTGACGGTTGGCGTCACGGGCGTAGGACGCGCCGAGCTGGAAGCCGGCCAGACGCGGGGTGAAGTAGCGGATGCCCGCCGAGTCACCCTCGACCGAAGGATAGGTCGAAGTGGTGCCGAAAGCGGCCGCGAACGGCAGCGAGTCGGTGTCCGAACCCGAGTTGATGTTGTAGAAGCTGACATCCGGGGCGCCGTAGGCCATGATGTACGCGGCGTTGTCGTCCTCGCCGAGCGAGAGACGGCCGAACGAGCCTTCGACATACAGGTAGTTTTCGTCGATCTGGTCGCCCGAGGTGGCGCCTTCCAGCTCGATGCGGGCGCCGAACTTCAGGCCGTTGTCGAGCGTGATCGACGGGCTGAAGTGGATTTCGCCGTCGGAGATGACGTCAACGCCGTTGAAGTCGGCGCCGCCGGTGCTGTCGTCGGTGTCGGTGAAGACGACCTGCTCTTCGAGATAGCCGCCAACCTTCACAGTCCACTCGGCCGCGGAGGCCTGGGTAGCAAAGGCGCCGGCGAGCGCGATGGCGCTGGTGCCGAGGAGAACCTTTTTCATCTTGTCCCTCTTGAGGTTTGTACACGTGTGCTTTGATATGCCGACCACAGGTTTCGACCGCGCAGCCGGACAAGACCGCCGAGGCCTTGCTGTGGCTTTTCTCTCGCAAGCGGCGGCAGGCGTCAACGAAATGCATCGGTCGGGGTGGTGTGGATGTGGGGAACGATGCAGTTTTGCAACATGGCGTGTGTGACGGGCCACCCGAGCCGCCGCGGCGCGCGAGGATGGATTTGGCTCGATTTCCGGTCCTGCGGTCTGGCAGGGCCGCGGTCCGCCGCGATTCCTCCGCCCGCCGCGCAATCGGGCCCGCGCCCGAGAGAGCGGCTATTCACCTTGAATCGGCTGTGTTAAAGACGGGATAAAGCACGGGCCGAAAGGAACGGATCGCCCGCCCTGGGGCTTTGGCCAGGTCAGGTATCGGCAGGTTCGCCAGCTCACGAATCGGGTTTCCGGCCCGCGGGCGCCGGAACCGGCCGGGATGCGGCGCTGAACCGGGTCCGGACAAGGGAGTGCCCAGGATGCGAGTCCGGGCGGAGAAACAGGCAACGGGATCGGGATGATCATGAATTTCATCGGCGGGAGAAATGCGGCGCGCGGCGCCCGGATGGTGACGCTGGCGGCTCTCATCGGGCTGGCCGCGGGGTGCAGCAAGGATATGGCGGCCAAGGAGGACACGGCACCGCGCTCGGGTCCGTCGCACAAATATGACCCGAAGTATGATGAATCGGTGTTCGGCAAGCGGGGTGTCTCGATCGGCTCGATCCGCAGCAACCGGCCAGGGGGCATCCTGGGCGGCGGCGAGGCCGAGGGGGGCAACCTGCCGGTCAACAAGTATATCTGGCAGGCCTCGCTGGACACGCTGTCCTTCCTGCCGCTCGCATCGACCGACCCCTTCACCGGCGTCATCGCCACCGACTGGGGCGCGACCCCTGAGGCGCCAGGCGAGCGGTTCAAGGTGACCGCCTATGTGGTCAGCCCGGCCCTGTCGGCGGCGTCGCTGAAGGTCGCGGTCTACCGCGAGGTGCGCGACGGCAATCTGTGGGTCCCCGCCGAGGTCAACCCCGACACCGCGCTGCAGCTGGAGAACGCGATCCTGACCCGGGCGCGGCAGCTTCGCATCGCCGAGGCGACCGGCTGACGGTTCGGACCGCCGTCCGGGTGCGCCTGCGCGCCCGCCCGGACGCTGTGGGTGGGCGCTGTGGGCGATTGAATTTCCCCGCCTTACGTGCTTGAAGACCGCTGACCGAAGCCGGGCCGCGCAGCCATGCCGCGTGCGCCCGGCGGCACGCCCGCACGACCGCCGAGGAGGCCCCGCAGCGCAATGTCCGCATCCCGCTACAACCACCGCGAGGTGGAACCGAAATGGCAGCGCGCCTGGGACGAGCGCCGTGCCTTCGCCGCCAGGCGCGACCCATCGCGGCCGAAATACTATGTGCTGGAGATGTTTCCCTACCCCTCGGGGCGAATCCATATGGGCCATGTGCGCAACTACGCCATGGGCGACGTGGTGGCCCGCTTCAAGAAGGCCCGCGGCTTCAACGTGCTGCACCCGATGGGCTGGGACGCCTTCGGAATGCCGGCCGAGAACGCGGCGATGGAGCGCGGCGTCCATCCGGGGACCTGGACCTACCAGAACATCGCCGCGATGCGGGCGCAGCTGAAGTCGATGGGCCTGAGCCTGGACTGGGAGCGCGAGTTCGCCACCTGCGACCCGGAATATTACGCCCAGCAGCAGGCGATGTTCCTGGACATGATGGACGCCGGGCTCGTCGCCCGAAAGTCCTCGGTGGTGAATTGGGACCCGGTCGACAACACCGTCCTGGCCAACGAGCAGGTGATCGACGGCAAGGGCTGGCGCAGCGGTGAGCCGGTGGAGCGGCGCGAGCTGACGCAGTGGTTCTTCTGCATCTCGGACATGGCCGAGGAGTTGCTTGAGGCACTGAACGGCCTGGAGAAATGGCCCGAGAAGGTGCGTCTGATGCAGCGCAACTGGATCGGCCGGTCCGAGGGGCTGCAGTTCCGGTTCAAGGTCAAGCCGAACGATCTGGCCGACTGGCCCGAGCTCGAGGTCTACACCACCCGGCACGACACGCTGTTCGGCGCCTCGTTCGCGGCGATCTCGTGCGACCATCCGTTGGCCAGGGCGCTGGAAGGCAAGGTCAAGGGCCTGGCCGGGTTCAATGCCGAGTGCCGCCGCATGGGCACCTCGGAGGAGGAGCTGGAAAAGGCCGAGAAGAAGGGCTTCGACACCGGGCTGAAGGTTGTTCATCCCTTCGATCCGGACTGGGAGCTGCCGGTCTATGTCGCCAACTTCATCCTGATGGATTACGGCACCGGCGCCATCTTCGGCTGCCCCGCCCACGACCAGCGCGACCTTGATTTCGCCCGCAAATACGGGCTGGACGTGGTGCCGGTGGTCTGCCCCTCGGACCAGGATGCCGCCAGCTTCCAGGTTGGGAACGAGGCCTATGTCGGCCCCGGGCGGCTGATCAATTCGCGCTTCCTGGACGGCATGTCGATCGAGGACGGCAAGGCCGAGCTGGCCCGGCGCATGGAGGAGATGGGCCAGGGCGAGCGGCGGGTGAATTTCCGCCTGCGCGACTGGGGCGTCAGCCGCCAGCGCTACTGGGGCTGCCCGATCCCGGTGATCCATTGCAGGTCCTGCGGCGTCGTGCCGGTGCCGAAGGCCGATCTGCCGGTGAAGCTGCCGGACGACGTGGCCTTCGACCAGCCCGGCAACCCGCTGGACCGGCACCCGACCTGGCGCGACGTCGCCTGTCCGCAATGCGGCGCGGCGGCGCGGCGCGAGACCGACACCATGGACACCTTCGTCGATTCGTCCTGGTACTTTGCCCGCTTCACCTCACCGCATGCGAAGACGCCGACCGATCCGGCCGATGCCGATTACTGGATGAATGTCGATCAGTATATCGGCGGCATCGAGCACGCGATCCTGCACCTGCTGTATTCCCGCTTCTTTGCCCGCGCCATGCACCGCACCGGCCACTTGCCGGCGAAGTCGATCGAGCCCTTCAATGCGTTGTTCACCCAGGGCATGGTGGTGCATGAGTGCTATTATACCGAGATGGGCGGCCGCCGGATCTGGCAGTTTCCGGGCGATGTCGTGAAGAGCGCCGACGGCACTGCGTCGCTGCGGGCGACCGGCGAGAAGGTGACGATCGGTCCGGTCACCAAGATGTCCAAGCAAAAGAAGAACGTCATCGACCCGGAGGACATCATCGAACAATACGGTGCCGATGTCGCGCGCTGGTTCATGCTGTCGGACAGCCCGCCCGAGCGCGACGTGGAATGGACCGCGGCCGGGGCCGAGGGCGCCTGGCGCTTCCTGCAGCGGCTGTGGCGGATGCTGGACGAAGCGGAGCTCGCGCCGGTCGGGACCGCGCCGGAGGCCGGAGCCGAGGACCTGCGCAAGGCAACCCACAAGACCATCGCCGGGGTCACGGCGGATATCGAGGGCTTTACCTTCAACAAGGCGGTCGCACGGATCCACGAGCTGGCCAACACGCTGCAGAAGGCCGGGGGCGCCGGCATCGGCGCGGCGCGGCGCGAGGCGTTCGAGGCGCTGGCCCGTCTGATGGCGCCGATGTGCCCGCATTTCGCCGAGGAGCTGTGGCAGCGACTGGGGCACGAGACCCCGCTTACCGAGACCCCCTGGCCTGAGTTCGACGCCGCGCTGGCGCGGGACGACGTGATCCTGATGCCGGTGCAGGTCAACGGCAAGAAGCGCGCCGAGATCGAGATCGCCCGCGACGCCGAGGCCAGGACAATCGAGGCACTGGCGCTTTCACACGCGGATGTGGCACGTTATCTTGGTGGCAAGCCGCCGCGGAAGGTGATCGTGGTGCCGGGGCGAATCGTCAATGTCGTGGTTTGATCGCAGACAGGTGCTGATCCTGCCCGCCGCGCTGGCGGGCACGGCGCTGCTGGGCGGCTGTTTCCGCCCGATGCTGGCCGAGGGCGGCCCGTCGGCAGCGCTGCTGGGGCAGATCGAGTATCCGCAGTTCAACGACCGGTTCGGCTATTACCTGAACGAGAGCCTGCGCGACCGGCTGGGCACGACCCGCCAGGCGGCCTACCGCCTGTCGATCACCACGGCGACCGCCAAGCAGGACCTTGCCATCGCCCAGGACAACTCGGTGACCCGGATCAGCCTGACCTCGACCGCCGACTGGGCTCTGTACCGCAAGGGCGAGGAGGGCGGCGCCGCGGTTTTGAGCGGCCGTGCGGTGTCGCAGTCGGGCTACAACTCCACCGCCTCGCTGTTCGCGACCCGCGAGGCGAAGCTGGACATCGAGCGCCGCCTGGCGCGCGACCTCGGCGAGCGCATCGCCCGCACGGTGCTGGCGCGGGCCGGCACGCTGGCGACCGCCGGAGCCGCGGCGGCGCAGCCGAGCTCGTGAAGCTCGCCGGTGCCCGGGCGGCAGCGTTCTGCGCCCAGCCGGACCTCGGGCTGAAGGGTGCCCTCCTGCACGGACCCGACGGCGGCCTGCTGGCGCTGCGGCGGCGGGAACTGGTGGAAATCCTGACCGATGGCGACGACCTGCGGCTGACGCGCCTCGATCCGGGCGCGGCCCAGAAGGACGCCGCGGAAATCGACGCGGCGCTGAGGGCGATGGGGTTCTTCCCGGGCCGCCGGGTTGTGCTGATCGAAGGCGCGCGGGATTCGCTTGCGGGACCGTTGGGCCAGGTGATGGCGGAGTGCGGACCGGGCGACGCCTTTCTCGTCGTGACCGCCGAGGGGCTGGGCGCCCGCTCGGCGCTGCGCCGCCTTTTCGAGGGCGGCCGGGGCCTGGTCTCGTTGGGGCTTTACCCGGATGCGCCCGACGCGGCCGAGATCGCCGCCCTTCTTGCCGCCGCGGGGCTGAGGGCCGGGCTGACGCCCGAGGCGGCACGGATGCTGGAGGGGGCTGCGGCGGGGATCGACCGCGGCTCGCTGGCCCAGCTGGTCGAGAAGATCGCCGTCCACGGGCTGGACCGCGAGACCGCCCTGGGAACCGACGAGCTGGAACAGCTGTTGCCCGCAGCCGCCGACAGCGAGCTCGACCGTCTGGTCACGGCGGTGGCGGACGGGCAGGCGGCGGCGGTGGGGCCGATGATCGCCCGCCTGACCGCCTCGGGCGCCGGGCCGGTTGCGATGCTCATCGCCGCCGAGCGGCATTTTCGCCAGTTGCTGGGGCTGGCATCGGCCGGGGACGGGATCGACGCGGCGCTGGGGCGGCTGCGCCCGCCGGCCTTCGGCGCCCGGCGCAGCCAGTTGGCGGCGCAGGCGCGGCGCTGGGGCCCAACGCGGCTGGAAACTGCCTCCCGGCTGCTGTTCCAGGCCGACCGTGGCCTGCGCGCGCCCGGCACCCGCCCGGACCGGGCTCTGGTCGAGCGCTGCCTGATCCGGCTGGCGATGATGGCCGGGCGCTGAGGGTTGCGCATGCCCCGGCGGGGGATGCCCGGTCAGGAGGCGTGCAAGAGCTGCCGCAGTTCGGGAATCTTCCGGAGATAGGCCTCGATCATTGCCAGGTCTTCCTGAATGACCGCGCCAGCTTTCGCGCCCGGCGCGGCGCTGAAAAGCCCGTTGTCGAAAATGGAGCCCTGCGCGGGCCGCGGCAACGGCGCCGCAACCTCGGCCGCATCCAGCCCGCATGCCGCGAAAAGATCTTTCACCCCGGGCTCGCCGCGCGCAATCAGCCGGTCGTAGGGGAACTCGTGGATCTCGATGCCGAGAACCTGGCGCCAATGCGCCATCAGGTCGTTATAGATCCGGAAATACTCGATGATGTCGTTGATTGCGTTCGCGTATCCCAGTCGCGGATCTCGGAAGAACATCTTGAACAGGACCAGGCAATGCGGCAGCGGCGCGCGCGGGCAGTGAATGATACGGGCTTCGGGAAACATCATCTCGATCAGGCCAAGCGTCCAGAAATTCGCCGGATTGCTGCTGATCTTGACCAGATCGGCGTCGTCCGGGCCGATTTCCTCCGGGTGGCCGGGCTCCGGGCTGGACGCCGTGCCAGCGGCGAACAACGCCTTGCGTATCTTGTCGGCATCGAAATCGGCATCCGCCGAATCCGGAATGAGCCGCTCAACGATCCAGGAAAAACCGACGACTTCCGGCTCGGCGCGGATCCGCGGGTGATGTCCGACGATCTGGGCGATGGAGGTCTTGCCGCTGCGCGGCAACCCGACCAGGAAGATCGGCGCCCGCCCGCGGATGCCGCGCTCGCGGCCCCTGCGGATTGTCTCCGCATCGAACACCTGCTTTACTCGGTCGGCGCGCCGCCGGGTTGCCTCGATCGAAAAGGAAGCCGTTTCTCGGGCCATTCGGTTGGCCCGCAGGTAAAGCTCGCAAGCCGCGTCGTATTCACGGCAGTCCTCGCGGGCCTTGGCGAGCGCGCCGGTGAGATAGGTGC
>DATHZU010000543.1:0-2197 GCA_035458445.1 Thermohalobaculum sp.
GATCGGCGCCGGTGCCGGCGAGCACGGTGACGGCTTCGCGTGAATAGAGGTTCGGCGTCTCGTACTTCAGGACGTCGCCGAGATAGCTGGATTCGTTGAGCGCGGGCATCGATCAGGCCTCCATGGTTGCGGCGACGCGGGCCTCGGCGGCCCGGACCACCGGGTTGTCCTCGAAGTTGGTGCGCTCGGCGGTCCCGGCGCCGGGCACGATCTGCGAGCGGATCTCGTCGCCCTCGGCGCGGAGCGCGAGCAGCTCGGCGCGCACCTCGTCGACCGTCAACCCGCGGCCGATCATCTCAGGCGTGCGTTCCGGCATGCCGGCAAGCGCGCAGAATTCCGCGATCAGGGCGGCCTCGCGGAACCCTTCGCCGCGCGCCTCGGACCGGACCCGGTCGAGATCGACCACTTCGGCCGAGGGAGATCCGGGATTCGTGTTCCTGCTGGCCTCAACGGATGGCGCTGGCGGGGGCTGTGATTCGCTGCCGGTATCGGGCGACGCATGGGTCTCCTCGATCGAGATGTCGGTCATGACGTGCTCCTTGTGGGTGGATGCGCCGGGCGTGACTGTCGCCGTCGGGCTCGGCACGGAGAGGATGCCGCCGAGCGCGGTCAATGCGTCCCGCAGGGTGCCGACCTCGTCGGCGAGACCGGCGGCGACGGCGTCGTCGCCGAAGAACAGCCCCGCCTCGGTCGCGTTGACGGCATCAACGGTCATCGATCGGTTGCGCGCGACCGCGTTTGTGAACAAGCCGTGGACGCGCCCGACCTCGGCCTGGAGGATCGCCCTGGCGTCGTCGGCGAGCGCCTCGTGCGGGTTGAAGTCGTTCTTGCGGGCGCCTGCAAAGACGGTGGTGTAGCGGAAACCCTCCATGGCATCGCTGGCCGACCGGTCGACATGGACGGCGATGACGCCGATGGAGCCGACGCCACCCGTCCGCGGCACGAACACGCGCTCGGCGGCGCTCGCGATGGCATAGGCGCCCGAGAATGCCTCCTCGTTGGCGACCGCCCAGACCGGCTTGAGGCTGCGCGCCTCGAAGATCAGATCTGCGAGATCGAACACGCCCGACGCCTCGCCGCCGGGGCTGTCGACATCCAGCAACACCGCCCGCACCGCGGGATCGGTCATCGCATCGAGGAATGCCGTCTCCAGGTCGGCGTAGGCGGTGAGCCCGGATGCCGCCTCGATGGGGCCGGCGCGCTTGACCAGCGTGCCGAACACCGGGATCACGGCGATCCCGCCGGATGTGACGGTGGAGGGGCGGCGGCGGGCAACCTCACCGGGCAATGCCACGGTCGGCGGATCGATCCCGATCCGGGGCCCGAGCACGGACAGGATGGCTTCGAGCCTGGCCTGGCCGATGACAAGTGGCGTGCCGAGCACGCGGCCTGCGATGTGAGGCAGGGACCTCATGGGCTCCATCTCCTTTTCTGGCTCCGACCCACTTGAGGCGTGGGGGCGATTGCCTCTAACCTGACGGGGTCTGCTCGTGGAGGATCGCATCGATCAAACCGTCACCCTCACCCGCGTCGACGACGCGATCGAACTCTGGTCGGCGATCGAGGCGGCCCAGTACGGACATCTGTTCGCTCACCACGATCTCGAGACCGACACTGAACTCCGGGCGCTCGAACAGTTCTCTGCCGCCTTCGTCGAGGTGGTCGAGACGTGGGAAGACACGCCGGCGGAGAACCAGCAGTCGCTGCTACGGACGCTCGAGACGGTCCTGGCCCTTTTGCGCGGCAACGGATTGCGCGTTCACCACGGCGTGATCCATCACCAGGTACGCTTGGCCGATGGCGAAATGCTCGATTTTCCGCTGGCAATCATCAACATCGGTCACAGTGACCGGCCCGAGCTCGCCGCCGACATCCGGGTGGATCTGATGATTTCCCGGGAGGCGGCCGACGGCTGAGGGGACTTTCCTGCCGACCACCAGGCATCGCGTCAGGCCGCGCTTGATTCGGTCTCCGGCGTCTCCGGCGTCTCGTCACTCTGCCCGGCACCGGCGCGGTTGGTCCGTCTCGGATCGCTGTCGAGCACCAGTCCGAGCGCATCGGCCCGCGCGTTGTCCTCGGCGATTTCCCGATCGATCGTCTCGGCGTCGTAGCCGAAGCTCGAAATCGCCTCCGATCGGCTCATGAGCCCGGCCCGGATCGCCAGCACCACGGCCTTGAACTCCTTCTCCGGATCCAC
>DATHZU010000544.1:0-6773 GCA_035458445.1 Thermohalobaculum sp.
TCCCAGTCATGGCGAAGCACAGCGTAATTCATCTGCGCGACGTGATATGTGGCTTCAGCATTCACCGCTCACTCCGCCGCCACGGCGCTGACGCGCCCTGTCCGCTTCGCCTTGATCCGGTCCTCGATCTCACTCCTGAAATGCCGGATCAGGCCCTGGATCGGCCAGGCCGCCGCGTCGCCGAGCGCGCAGATGGTGTGGCCCTCGACCTGCTTGGTGACGCTCAGCAGCATGTCGATCTCTTCCGGCTCGGCATCGCCGGTCACCAGCCGGTCCATCACCCGCATCATCCAGCCGGTGCCCTCGCGGCAGGGGGTGCACTGGCCGCAGCTCTCGTGCTTGTAGAACTTCGACAGCCGCCAGATCGCCTTGATGACGTCGGTCGACTGGTCCATCACGATCACCGCCGCGGTGCCCAGGCCCGATTTCTGGTCGCGCAGCCAGTCGAAATCCATGATCGCATCGTCGCACAGATTGGCCGGCAGCAGCGGGACCGAGGACCCGCCGGGGATCACCGCCTTCAGATTCTTCCAGCCGCCGCGCACGCCGCCGCAGTGGCGGTCGAGCAGCTCCTTCAGCGTGATCGACATCTCCTCCTCGACCACGCAGGGCGCGTTCACATGGCCGGAGATGGCAAAGATCTTGGTGCCGGTGTTGTTCGGCCGCCCGAAGCCCGCGAACCAGGCCGCCCCCCGGCGCAGGATGGTGGGGACGACGGCAATCGACTCGACGTTGTTCACCGTGGTCGGGCAGCCATAGAGGCCGACGCCCGCCGGGAAGGGCGGCTTCAGCCGCGGCATGCCCTTCTTGCCCTCCAGGCTTTCCAGTAGCGCGGTTTCCTCGCCGCAGATATAGGCGCCCGCCCCATGGTGCAGGTAGAGGTCGAAGTCGAAGCCCGACTTGGCCGCGTTCTTGCCCAGCAGCCCCGCGTCGTAGCATTCGTCGATGGCCGCCTGCAGCGCCTCGCGCTCGCGGATGTACTCGCCGCGCAGGTAGATGTAGCAGACATTCGCGTTCATCGCGAAACTGGCGATCAGGCAGCCCTCGATCAGCGTATGCGGATCGTGGCGCATGATCTCGCGGTCCTTGCAGGTGCCGGGCTCGGACTCATCCGCATTGACCACCAGGTACGATTGCCGGCCATCGGACGCCTTGGGCATGAACGACCATTTCAGCCCGGTCGGGAAGCCCGCGCCGCCGCGCCCGCGGAGGCCCGAATCCTTGACCTGCTGGATGATGCTGTCGCGGCCCTGCGCGATCAGCTCGGCGGTCTTGTCCCAATGCCCGCGCGACCTCGCCCCCTTCAGCGAGCGGTCATGCATGCCGTAGAGGTTGGTGAAGATGCGGTCCTTGTCGTCAAGCATCGTCCGTTACCCCTTCCCCGCCAGCGCCCTGGCCTGTTCGATCCAGCCGTCGCGCGCGATCCGACCACGCGCCTTGGCCTTCCCGTCGATCTCGGCGGCTTCGGCCTCGCTCCAGGCGGCGATCTGCGCATAGCTGGTCACGCCCATCGCGTTCAGGGTCTCGGCCATCTTCGGGCCGATGCCCTTGATCTTCGTCAGGTCGTCCGCCTTGGCCTTCGGCTTCGCGGCGGCCTCGGCCTTCGGCGCCGGCTTGGCCTTTTTTGCCGCCACCGGCCTGATGACCGGTGCCTCGCCGGTGATCCTGGCCACGGTGTCGCCCATCGCCATCGCCAGGCTGATCGAGGCATTGGTTTCGTGGGCGCGCTTGCCCTTCAGCGAGGTCAGGCCCTTGATGGGTTCGGAGGCGTAGCGGCCGTTCTGCGGGCCGGGCACCGGCACCTCGCCCTTGGCCAGCGTGTCGATGATCGCCTCCAGCTTCTTGGCGGTCAGGTCCTCGTAGTAGTCCTTGCCGATCTGCGCCATCGGCGCATTCGAGCAGGCGCCCAGGCACTCGACCTCCTCCCACGAGAACTTGCCGTCGGCGGAAAGCTCATGCGGGTTCGGCGCGATCTTCGCCTTGCAGACGCCGATCAGGTCCTCGGCGCCGCAAATCATGCACGAGGTGGTGCCGCAGACCTGGATATGCGCGACCGAGCCGACCGGCTGCAGCTGGAACATGAAGTAGAAGCTGGCGACTTCCAGCACCCTGATCTCGGCCATGTCGAGCATCCGCGCGACTTCCTCGATCATTGGGCGGGTGATCCAGCCCTCCTGCTCCTGCCCGCGCCACAACAGCGGGATCACGGCGCTGGCCTGGCGGCCCTCGGGGTACTTGGCGATCTGCTTCGCCGCCCAGGCCTGGTTGGCGGGGGTAAAGGCGAAGCTGTCGGGCTGTTCGTGATGCAGACGGCGCAGGCTCACCGGTCGATCTCCCCAAACACGACGTCCAACGAACCGATGATCGCCGAGACGTCCGCCAGCTGGTGGCCCTTGCACACGTGATCCATCGCCGCCAGATGCGGATAGCCGGGCGCGCGGATCTTGGCCTTGTAGGGCTTGTTGGTACCGTCCGCGACCAGGTAGACGCCGAACTCGCCCTTCGGCGCCTCGACGCAGGCATAGACCTCGCCCGCGGGCACGTGGAAGCCCTCGGTATACAGCTTGAAGTGATGGATCAGGGCCTCCATCGAGGTCTTCATCTGCGCCCGCTTCGGCGGCGAGAACTTGTGGTTCTGGGTGATCACCGGATCGCCCTGGCACTTGTCCAGCTTCTCCAGCGCCTGGCGCATGATCTTGGTCGACTCGCGCATCTCCTCCATGCGGCAGAGGTAACGGTCGTAGCAGTCGCCGTTCTTGCCGATGGGGATCAGGAAGTCGAAATCGTTGTAGCATTCATAAGGTTGCGCGCGCCTCAGGTCCCAGGCCCAGCCGGAGCCGCGAACCATGACACCCGAGAAGCCGTAGGCCTGGGCCTCGGCCAGCGACACCACGCCGATATCGACGTTGCGCTGCTTGAAGATGCGGTTGTCCGTCAGCAGGCCCTCGATGTCGTCCAGCAGTTGCGGGAATTCCTCGGTCCACTGCCAGATGTCGTCGCAGAGCTTCGGGGTCAGGTCCACATGCACGCCGCCGGGGCGGAAATAGGCGGCGTGGAGCCGCGCCCCGCAGGCGCGCTCGTAGAACACCATCAGCTTTTCGCGCTCCTCGAAGCCCCACAGAGGCGGGGTCAGCGCGCCCACATCCATCGCCTGGGTGGTCACGTTCAGCAGGTGGTTCAGGATGCGGCCGATCTCGGAATAGAGCACGCGGACCAGGCTGCCGCGATAGGGCACGTCGATACCCGCCAGCTTCTCGATCGCCAGGCACCAGGTGTGCTCCTGGTTCATCGGGGCGACATAGTCCAGCCGGTCGAAATAGGGCAGGTTCTGCAGGTAGGTGCGGCTCTCCATCAGCTTCTCGGTGCCGCGGTGCAGCAGGCCGATATGGGGGTCGCAGCGCTCGACGATCTCACCGTCGAGTTCCAGAACCAAACGCAAAACACCATGCGCAGCTGGGTGTTGTGGCCCAAAGTTGATGTTGAAGTTACGAATCCGCTGTTCGCCGGAGAGCTTGGTGCCGTCCATGATCATGCTCCCCCGTCAGCCGTATCGCCGGGCCAGGACTTCAGTGCCAGAACCCACAAGAGCACGACCGCGCCCAGCGGAATGATCGCCGCCAACGCCCAGGCCGGCGCCACCCCGGCGCGCGGCAGGATCATCCAGAACGGGATCACCACCAACGCCGTCACGACAAGAATGAGAAGCGGGTGCATTCAGCTCAGCCCTCCTTCCTGGAATCGGGCTTCTCGTCGCCCGGCAGGATGTACTGCGCGCCTTCCCACGGGCTCATGAAGTCGAACTGGCGATAGTCCTGCACCAGCTTCACCGGCTCGTAGACCACCCGCTTGGCGGTCTCGTCGTAGCGCACCTCGACATAGCCGGTGGTGGGGAAGTCCTTGCGCAGCGGATGGCCGCGGAAGCCGTAGTCGGTCAGGATGCGGCGCAGGTCCGGGTGGCCCGAGAACATGATCCCGTACATGTCGAAGACCTCGCGCTCGTACCAGTCGGCCGAGGGGTGCAGACCGGTGATCGAGGGCACCAGCTGGTCCTCGGCCACCGCCACCTTGACGCGGATCCGCTGGTTCTGCGGCATCGACAGGAAGTGGTAGACGACCTCGAACCGGTCATCCCTGCCCGGCCAGTCGATGGCGGTGATATCGATCAGCGTGGTGAAGGCGCAGGCGTTGTTGTCGCGCAGATGCGCGATCAGGCCGTGCAGCCCGCCGAGCGTCGCCCGGACGGTCAACTCGCCATTCGCAACCTGGTGGCCGCTGACCGCATCCGGCCGGGCCAGCGCGATCATCTCGCCGAGTTCGTCCAGCGCGTCCGACATCGTATCAGCCATCAGTCCGCCCCCTCACCGCGTGATCGTGCCGGTGCGGCGGATCTTCCGCTGCAACTGCAAAATGCCGTAGAGCAGCGCCTCGGCGGTCGGCGGGCAGCCCGGGACGTAGATGTCGACCGGAACCACCCGGTCGCAGCCGCGCACCACCGAATAGCTGTAGTGGTAATAGCCGCCGCCATTGGCGCAGGAGCCCATCGAGATCACGTAGCGCGGCTCGGGCATCTGGTCGTAGACCTTGCGCAAGGCCGGGGCCATCTTGTTGGTCAGCGTGCCGGCCACGATCATCACGTCGGACTGGCGCGGGCTGGCACGGGGCGCGAAGCCGAAGCGCTCGACATCGTAGCGCGGCATGGCCACATGCATCATCTCGACCGCGCAGCAGGCCAGGCCGAAGGTCATCCAGAACAGCGAGCCGGTCCGCGCCCAGTTGATCAGGTCGTCGGCATTGGTGAGGATGAACCCCTTGTCGGCGAGCTCGTTTGACAGGGCGGCCGCGATGACCTCCTTGTCGGCGCCCGCCTGCATCGCTCCGGTGCTCACTCCCATTCCAGTGCCCCCTTCTTCCACTCGTAGGCGAAGCCGACGGTCAGGACGCCCAGGAACACGATCATCGACCAGAAGGCCACCGCCGACAGGCTGCCGAAGGCAGCCGCCCAGGGGAACAGGAAGGCGATTTCCAGATCGAAGATGATGAACAGGATCGAGACCAGGTAGAACCGCACGTCGAACTTCATCCGGGCATCGTCGAAGGCGTTGAAGCCGCATTCATAGGCCGAGATCTTCTCGGCGTCCGGGCGGCGCACGGCCAGGACCAGGGCGGCGAGCATGAACACCAGCCCCAGCACCACCGCGAGTCCCAGGAAAATGATGATCGGAAGGTATTCGCGCAGCAGGTCGTCCATAAACAAACCCCTCGTGACCGTTGGCCTTCGGCACTGCAGCGATGTCTAGACTCCGGATCGGGGGAGGTCAACTCGGCCACAGCGGAACGCGGCAATATGCGCCCGCAATTTTGTGCAAATTCCCGTGCTGCACTGCGCGCAAGCCTGCGTCAGGTGCCGGCCGAGGCGGCCTCGCGCAGGCCTTCGATGCCTGCGGTCTTCGGGCACCCGATGCAGGATGCGGCGCGGTTGCAGCTGTCGAGACTGCAGAACGCCCCGAAATGGGGAACCAGAAACGCCCGCTCCAGATGGTTCTTGCGGTTCGATTTCAGGAGCACGACCTCGTCTTCGATCAGGTTCAGGTCGAACCACTCCATGAGGTCGTCGAAAGTGTCGAGCAACGTGACCCGGTCGGCCTCCGGCCCGTTCTTGAGCTTTCGGGCGCGCGATGCCTTCTCGCCCCAGAACACCACCCGGTCGGCAAATTCGAGGGCTGCTCGTCCCGCCTTCCTGTGGGCACCCGAGTCGTCTCCGGTGATGTCGGAAATTCCCCCGAGAATCACCGTCTTGCGCGGCGCTTGCGCGCCCTCCAGCACAGCGAAGCTGGCGCGCAAGCTCCAGGCGGGTGCCTTGTAGGTGTCGGCGATGAACCACGCCCCGGTCGGATGGCGATGGACCGACATGCGCTGGTAAAACGGCTTTACGCCGGCCAGCCGTTCGGCGCATGCCTCGAGCGACAGCCCCATCTCCATCGCCGCCGCGATCGCGGCCAGCGCGCTGGTCACGAAATGCTTGCCCAGAAGCCCGGTCTCGATGCGCAAACTCTGCCCGCCCGTCTGGACGGTAAAGCCCAGGCGTCCGGGCCAGGTGCAATTGACATCGACAGCACGAAAATCGGCGCCCTCGGCAAGACCGAAGGTGACGACCCGGGCCTGGGTCTGCTCCGCCATCGCCGCAACGAAGGGATCGTCGGCGTTCAGGATGGCGGCGCCGTCGGCGGGCAGCGCCGCGACCAGCTTTGCCTTCTCTGCCGCCACCGCCTCGCGGGTGCGAAACGCTTTCACGTGGTCCAGCCCGACCGTCATGACGATCGCCAGCTTGGGGCGGAGCAAGGCCAACCGTTCGTCGAGCGATCCGGGCCTCTCGGCGCTGACCTCGAGCAGCACGTAATCTGAGTCCTTCCGGACGCGCGAAAGCATCCGGGCAACAGCGTCGTCCTGGTTCGACCCGAGCCCACATACCCCGACAAGCTCGCCACTGAGGATGTGATCGAGCAATTTGACGGTCGTGGACTTGCCGTTGCTGCCGGTCACGCCAATCGATGTGATGCCGGCCATGCGCCGCCATCGATGCCTGATAACGAACTTGCGAGCGACCTTGAGGAAATTCTTCCTGATGGTTCTGAGCCGATCGGTCCGTTTCATTCAAACCCGCTTTCGGCGCCCTGGGCGTCCGTCCTGGTCCAGGTGATGAGCGGCGGCGCCGTGGATGCCACCCCGCACCCAAAGCCATACCTTCCCGGCGGGACCGGGGCGCGACAAATTTT
>DATHZU010000545.1:0-2531 GCA_035458445.1 Thermohalobaculum sp.
GGTGTTCCAGACCGCCGACACGCCGGTTCATGCCCTCAAGGACATCGACCTGGCCGTGGGGCAGGGCGACTTCGTCTCCTTCATCGGCCCCTCCGGCTGCGGCAAGACCACGCTGCTGCGCGTCATCGCCGATCTGGAGCAGCCGACCGCCGGCTCCATCACGGTGAACGGGCTGACCCCGCATCAGGCGCGGATGAAGCGCGCCTATGGCTATGTGTTCCAGGCCGCCGGCCTCTACCCCTGGCGCAGCATCGCCGGCAATGTCCGCCTGCCACTCGAGATAATGGGCTACTCGAAGGCCGAGCAGCAGGAACGCGCCGCCCGCACGCTGGACCTGGTGGGGCTCACCGGCTTCGAGCGCAAGTTCCCCTGGCAGCTTTCCGGCGGCATGCAGCAGCGCGCCTCGATCGCCAGGGCGCTGGCCTTCGACGCCGATCTCCTCTTGATGGATGAACCCTTCGGCGCGCTGGACGAAATCGTCCGCGACCACCTGAACGAGCAGCTGCTGGCGCTGTGGGCGAAGACCGGCAAGACCGTCTGCTTCGTTACCCACTCGATCCCCGAGGCGGTCTACCTCTCGACCCGCATCGTGGTGATGTCGCCGCGCCCCGGCCGGGTCACCGACGTCATCGACTCGCCCCTACCGCGCGAGCGGCCGCTGGACATCCGCGAGACGCCGGAGTTCCTGGAAATCGCCCACCGGGTGCGCGAGGGCTTGCGGGCGGGGCACAGCTATGAGGATTGAGCCCGACACCGCCGCCCCGGCGCCGCTGCTGCGCTTCCTGACCTCGTTGGAGCGCTGGGTCCGCGGCTGGCTGGTCTGCATCGCCGCGGCACTGGTTCTGGCTGTCGCCGGCCTGATGCCGACGGTCTTCAGCGTCGTTGCGATGCTGGCGGTGCTGTGGCTGCCGATCGTCGTGCTGACGCTGTGGGGCCGGATGCTGGACGAGATGATGCATCCGCGCTCGGACATGGAGGATGGCTGCCGATGACGGGCCCGGCGCATACCCCCTCCCTAACCCTCCCCCCAGCGGGGGGAGGGGACCGCGCCGCGTTCCTGGAGATGCCGCGCGCAACCCCGCGCTGCGCGTTCCCTCCCCCCGCTGGGGGGAGGGTTAGGGAGGGGGCCCGAATCCTGCCCCGCACCACGCCATGAACCGCCTCCTCCCCGTCGCCACCATCTTAGCCGCCATCGTCGTGCTCTGGTACCTGGGCGCGGTCTTCCTCAACGCCCCCTGGGCGCGGGACCAGGCCGAGCGGGCCGGCACTACCCTCAGCTTCTCGGAACTGGTCGCCGACACCATGGCGCAGGAGCGCCCCGTCCTGCCGGCGCCGCACCAGGTGGCGGTCGAGATCTGGGAGACCACGGTCGAGAAGAAGATCACCTCGAAGCGCAGCCTGGTCTATCACGGCTGGATCACCCTGTCGGCGACGCTTCTGGGCTTTGCCATGGGGGTAGGACTGGGCGTTCTGCTGGCGGTGGGCATCGTGCACAGCCGGGCGATGGACCTCTCCGTCATGCCCTGGGTGATCGCCAGCCAGACGGTGCCGATCCTGGCCGTCGCCCCGATGATCATCGTGGTGCTCTACAACATCGGCATCTCCGGGCTGATCGCCAAGGCGGCGATCTCGGCCTATTTGTCCTTCTTCCCCGTGGTCGTCGGCATGGTGAAGGGGCTCCGCAGCCCGGAGCGGATGGACCTGGACCTGATGCACACCTACTCGGCCACCGCGTCGCAGACCTTCTGGAAGCTGCGGGTGCCCGCCTCGCTGCCCTATCTCTTCACCTCGCTGAAGATCGCCATCGCCATCGCGCTGGTGGGGGCCATCATCGGCGAGCTGCCGACCGGCGCCCAGGGCGGCTTCGGGGCGCGGATGCTGAACGGCAGCTACTACGGCCAGGTGCTGGTGATCTGGTCGGCGCTGGTGGGCGCGGCGGTCTGCGCCGGGCTGATGGTCGGGTTGATCGGGCTCGTGCAGCGGGTCACGCTGATCCGCATGGGGCTGGCGCGATGAGCGGCTGGGTGATCTTTTCCGTGGTATTCTGGCTCGGTGCCTGGGCGCTGAACATGCGTCTCGCCCGCAGCCACGCCGGGTGGAGCCGGCTTGCCGTGCCGGCACTGTTCGGCGTCGCGCTGCTGGTGCTGTGGGAGGGGGTGGTGCGCGGGTTCGGCGTGCCCGGCGTGATCCTGCCGCCGCCCAGCGCCATCTGGGCGACGCTGGTCGTAAGCCTGCCCACCCTCTGGGCCGATTTCTTCCAGACCGTGATCCGCTCGGTGCTGCCCGGCTATGCCATCGGCTGCGGCGCCGCCTTCGCCACCGCCATCCTGACCGACCGCTCGCCCTTCCTGCAACGCGGGCTGCTGCCCATCGGCAACCTGGCCGCCGCGCTGCCCATCGTCGGAATCGCGCCGATCATGGTGATGTGGTTCGGCTTCGACTGGCAATCGAAGGCCGCCGTCGTCGTCATCATGACTTTCTTCCCGATGCTTGTGAATTCCGTCACCGGATTGGCGGTGACCGGCGCGCAG
>DATHZU010000546.1:0-10453 GCA_035458445.1 Thermohalobaculum sp.
GGGGCCGTCGCCTCCATTGCCACCCTGTTTGCCGAAGGCCTCGCGCGCGATCTCGCCGATACCGCCGATGGCCGAGATCAGGCCGGTGGCCTCCATGGGCATGAAGATGATCTTCTGGTTGCGCCCGCTGGCGAACTGGCCGAGCGTTTCGACGTACTTCTGAGCGACGAAGTAGTTGATCGCCTGCACGTCGCCCTCGGCGATCGCCTTCGAGACCATCTCGGTCGCCTTGGCCTCGGCCTCGGCCGAACGTTCGCGCGCCTCGGCGTCGAGGAAGGCGGCCTGGCGGCGGCCCTCGGCCTCACGGATCTGGCTTTCGCGCAGACCCTCGGCCTTGAGGATGGCCGACTGCTTGTGGCCCTCGGATTCGAGGATCTCGGCGCGCTTCAGGCGCTCGGCCTTCATCTGGCGGCCCATCGCCTCGACGATATCCGCCGGCGGGCGAAGGTCCTTGATCTCGACGCGAGTGACCTTGACGCCCCAGGGATGCGCTGCGTCGTCGATCACGTGCAGCAGCTTCGAGTTGATCGTGTCGCGGTTGGACAACACCTCGTCCAGGTCCATGGCGCCGATCACCGTACGGATATTGGTCATCGCCAGGTTTGTCAGCGCCCGCTCGAGGTCGCGCACCTCGTAGGCGGACTGGGCGGCGTCGATCACCTGGTAGAAGGCGATGGCGTCGGCATGCACCATGGCGTTGTCGCGGGTGATGACTTCCTGGCCCTCGATGTCGAGGACGGTTTCCATCATGTTGATCCGGGCGCCGACGGCCTCGATCAGCGGGATCATGAAGTTGATGCCCGGCCTCAGCGTGCGCGTGTAGCGGCCAAATCGCTCGACAGTCCAGTTTTCACCCTGGGGAACCGTGCGAACCGCGCGACTGACAAGAATCAGTACGAATATGACCAGAATAATTAGGGCAATGCCGTATACGCCAAGATCGTCCATGAGTTGCTCCCGCCCTCGTGTCTAACGGCATCAATGTGGGGCGAAACGCGATCAAGCACAAGAATTCGAAGCAACAGCCGGGATTTTCTTGTGGCGCGCCGGCAACGCTGGCCGGTCAGGGCTGCTGCGCCGGGGGGTCATACTGGGCGTCGGCGACCTCGAGCCTCAGGTTTGGCCCTGCCACCTGCAGACGGAACCGGATCTCGCCGCCCGAGGGGCAGCAATTGGCGTCGCCGTCGCGCCAGACCGCGCTGGAGCCCGTCAGCGTGGCGTAGTCGACGCTTATGCCCTTCCAGATGCCATGACCAGGCGGCAGATGCGGCCGCAGCCCGTCGATCCAGCCGGCGCCGGTTTCGGGGTCCAGCCCCGCGGCGCCGATACGGGTCCAGCCGCGCCCGTGGTTCGGCAGGAACACCCGGTCGTCGAGGAAGCTGCCGGTGCCGGCGAACCGGCCGGGAACGACCAGGAACTCGCCGTATTTCTGGTTGTGCGCCAGATAGGGGGTTTCGAACCAGGCAATGCCCATGTCGTAGTGCTCGGCCCAGAAGGGCGGGTCGCCCGGCCGGGCGGCCAGCGACAGGGTGACGGCGGTCTGGTTGTAGGGCGGCGTGTCGTAGAGCGCCGAAGGGGCCTCGCCGACCGTTGGGACCCAGCGGTAGAGCTGCCAGGCAACGTCGCCATTGCCCTGCCCTGAGCGCAGCATGCCCTCGGTGACGAGCGTGCAATCCGGGGCTTCCGCGGCACGCTCGCGCGCGAGATCGGCCGGGCATCCGGCGCGCGCCGCGGCAGGAGCGCCGGCCAGCAGCGCCGCAGTCAGCGCCAGCATGGCAGGGCGGGCGGCCAGCGCCCACCCCGCTGCCGGGGTTCCTACCCTGAACTGCATCCGAAGGATTCCGTTAACCATATTTCGTGCTCACAGTGCGATTCAAATGAAATCAATGCGTTAGGTAGATGCTCAAGCTTGAGCAACGAGCCGTAGGGTGCGCTTCAGCGCACCATTGCTTGGATCCCTGGTGCGCTGAAGCGCACCCTACAACAAGATCCGCCCCGTTACCCGCACTTCGAGTGCCCGCAGTCCAGGCAAACCTCGCAGCCCTCGCGCAGCGCCGTGTTGTAGCTGCCGCAGATGGGGCAGGTGGCCGGCACCATGTGGTTCTCGCCGACCGCCATGGCCTCGGCGGCGGGGCCCGAAGCCGGGTCATTGGCCAGGCCCATGCCCTCGCCCTCGATGAATCCGGTCTCGACCAGGTGGCGCTCGATCACGCCCCCGATGGCGGCGAGGATACTGGGCACGTAGCGCCCCTTCATCCAGGCGCCGCCGCGCGGATCGAAGACCGCTTTCAGCTCCTCGACCACGAAGCTCACGTCGCCGCCGCGGCGGAACACCGCCGAGATCATCCGGGTCAGCGCCACGGTCCAGGCGTAGTGCTCCATGTTCTTCGAGTTGATGAAGATCTCGAAGGGCCGCCGGTGCCCGCCGACGATCACGTCGTTCATGGTCACATAGATCGCATGCGGACTGTCCGGCCATTTCAGCTTGTAGGTCATGCCCAGCAGCGTCTCGGGCCGCTCCAGCGGTTCGGAGATATAGATCACCTCGCCCGGATGCGTGGGCGCCTCGGCCGTATGCAGGGTCTCGACCTTCTCCGAGGTCTGCCTGGCGTCGAGCACCGATCCGGTGACCGCGTTCGGCCGGTAGGTGGTGCAGCCCTTGCAGCCGCTGCGGTAGGCCTCGGCGTAGACATCCTTGAAGGCCTCGAAGGCGATGTCGGCGGGCACGTTGATGGTCTTCGAGATCGAGCTGTCGATCCATTTCTGCGCCTCGGCCTGCATCCGCACATGGTCCAGCGGCGCCAGGCTCTGGGCATCGGCGAAATGGTCGGGCAGGGGGGCGTCGGCGCCGAACTTCTCGCGGAACTTCGCCACCGCGTAGTCGACCACCTCCTCCTCGGTGCGCGAGCCGTCCGGCAGCAGCACCTTGCGGGTGTAGCTCAGCGCGAAGACCGGCTCGATCCCGGACGACACGTTCCCCGCCAGCAGCGAGATCGTGCCGGTGGGCGCGATCGAGGTCAGCAGCGCATTACGGATGCCGTGCTTGGCGATCCCGTCGCGGATGTCCTGCGGCAGGCCCCGGATCACCTCGCCCTTCAGGTACTCGTCCCGGTCGAACAGAGGGAACGCGCCTTTCTCGCGCGCCAGCTCCACCGAGGCCCTGTAGGCCGCGTGCTGTATTGCCCGCATCCACTCGCCGGTACGCGCCACCGAGGCGTCGCTGCCATAGCGCAGCCCGGTCATCAGCAGCGCATCCGCCAGCCCCGTCACCCCCAGCCCGATCCGCCGCTTGGCCTGCGCCTCGGCCCGCTGCGCCTCGAGCGGGAAGCGCGAGACATCGACAACGTTGTCCATCATCCGGATGGCCGTGGTAACCAGCCCGGTCAGCTCGTCCTCGTCGATATGCGCCGCGGCCTCGAAGGGCTCGCGCACCAGGGCGGCGAGGTTGATCGACCCCAGCAGGCAGGCGCCATAGGGGGGCAGGGGCTGCTCGCCGCAATTATGGACCATGATGCCGTTAGCGTCGAAGGCGTTGACGCCGGGAATCTGGACATCGAAGACCGGTTCCTCGCCGTCGGGCCCGATGTCCGCGACGGTGGCGACGAAGCGCTCGCGGTTGAGAGCGCGGCTGTAGCCCACAAGCGCCGCATCCAGGCGCGCTGCTTTTGCGCAGTCCTCGAAGCCGACAAGGTCGCGGAAGCGGAGCAAATTCGCTCCGGCAACGACCAATTCATGCTGGGCGGCGGTGGCATAGGCACGCTGGCCGCCCTTACCGTCCGGAAGGATCGACTGCCCGGCCTTGCGCCGCTCTGCGTAGATGCGCGCATTGATGCCGAGCCGGGCAAGCATGCGCTGCACGGCTTCGAGCGCGGTGAGATCGCTCTGTGCCAGGCGGACCGACACACCCTTCGCCTGGCTGCCCTGCACCGAGCCGTCTGAGTCGAACAGGCCGCGCAGGAAACCGCGGTAGAATTCCGCGGACTGGCGCTCGACCGCCGGGGTGACGGTCTTGGCGCCCGGAGCGAGGTCCAGCGCGGCAGCGAGCTGGGCCAGCGCGGCGGTCGACAGGCGCCACTCGCAGCGGCCGGGCACCTCGCTCCAGCCGGAGAAATCGGCGCGGTGGGGCAACTTCCGGGCTGCCGCCTCGGCCCGCAGCATTACCGGATCGGGGGCGGCTTCCCCATTGACGGCCGCGGCCGGGCGCCAGACCGAGAGCGCGGTCTTGTCCGCCTTGACCGTGCCATCGCCGACCAGGAGGCCAATGAGATAACCCTCGTCCGCGCTGCGCGCGCCGAGCCAGTCCGCGTCGCGATGATCGTGGAGCACGATCTCATCGCCGGGCCGTATCTCGCCCGCTTTGCGCCAGGCGCTATCGAGCCGCCAGCGGGTCCGCACGGTGACAACGCGAACCGGATGATCGGCGGTCAGCCGAAGATGCCGGCCGCAAGCGGTGCCGAGGCGCAGCACCGGCTTGGTGCCGGTAGCGAAGAACCCCTGAGGCCCGGAAGCATGAGGTTTTGCGTCCACCAGCGCGGTGAAGGCGCGCCCGACAAGGTCCCGGACCTGCTTTGGCCCCTCGGCACAGGCGACCCAGGTATCGCCGGTTACGCAGGGGTTGGTGGCCGAGATCGTCTCGGCGTAGTGCAGGTTGTTCGCCCGGTTGATCCGGTCGATGAAGATCACCCCCGGCTCGGCATAGTCGTAGGTGGCCCTCATGATCCGGTTCCAGAGATCCCGTGCCTGGACGGTGCGGTAGACCCGCCCCTCGAACTGCAGGTCCCAGGCGCCATCGGCCTCGACCGCTTCCATGAACGGGTCGGTGGCCAGCACCGAGAGGTTGAACATCCGCAGCCGCGCCGAATCCTGCTTTGCCGCGATGAAGGCCTCGATGTCCGGGTGGTCGCAGCGCAGCGTCGCCATCATCGCACCCCGGCGCGAGCCCGCCGACATGATGGTGCGGCACATGGCGTCCCAGACATCCATGAAGCTGAGCGGCCCCGAGGCATCCGCCCCCACCCCCTCGACCGGGGCGCCTTTCGGCCGGATGGTCGAGAAATCGAAGCCGATTCCGCCACCCTGCTGCATGGTGAGCGCCGCTTCCTTCAGCATCTCGAAAATGCCGTCCAGGCTGTCCGGGATCGTGCCCATGACAAAACAATTGAAAAGCGTCACCGCCCGCCCGGTTCCGGCACCCGACAGGATGCGTCCGGCGGGCAGGAAACGGAAATCCTGCAGCGCCTGGCCGAAGCTCCGCTCCCACCCGGCGCGGGTTTCGTCCGACTCCAACGTGGCCAGCGCCCGGGCGACGCGGCGCCAGCTATCCTCGAGCGTACGGTCGACGGGCGCACCCTGAGGCGTCTTCAGACGGTACTTCATGTCCCAGATCTGCTCGGAAATCGGGGCTGCGAAGGCGCTCATCGGGAACCTCGGAGTGGCGGTATCAGAGTAGTGAACAATACAGGAACGATGCAGGTGCGGTCAATTGCCGGCGCGTCCGCGCCCTTACCCGGCCTCCGGCGGTTCGACGATCATCCAGAACTTCTTCAGCGTCTCGGTGATGTGCCAGACACCCGCGAAGTCGCGGTCCATCACGAAGGTCTGGCCCGGGCCGAAGGTTTCGGAGCGGCCCTCGCGGTCGGTGATGGTGAGCGAACCGCTGATCACCGTGCACAGCTCGTCCACCCCGTAGCGCGGGATTTCCTGGCGGCAGGGCGAGCATTCCCAAGTCCCGGCGGTGACCATGCCGTCCTTGCTGCGGAAGGGGACGTGGATGGTCTCGTGCGGATCGGCGACCAGGAAGGTCTCGGGCGGCGTCATGTGCGAGGGCTCCATCCCGGTCACAGGATCGCCGTCGGGCAGCAGACGGTGGAACTTGGCTGGCATTTGACTCTCCGGTTGCCGGATTCTGCGGACGGTTCCAGCGTGCCGCCGGCGGGGCCACGATGCAACGCATTTCCGTCCCGGCGACATGAGCGGCGAAGAACGCTTGTCGCCCGGTCCGCTGCGCAATAAGGTGCCGGCGAGGCAGGAGGAAGTCGTGGTTCGGGGCATCATGCGCGGAAGGATTGGCCAGTTGGCCGTGGCCGCCGTGACCGGCGTGGCTCTCGCGTGCCCGGTCGCCGCCGAGGAGCCGGTTCCGGCGCCGCAGCCGAACCGCAACCTGTTCGGCATGACCGGGCTGATCGACCTGCCCTCGGGCGAGATGCAGCCGGATGCCGAGTTCGGGTTCACCTCCTCGTATTTCGGCGGCTATCTGCGCAACACCATCTCCGCCCAGGCCCTGCCATGGCTGGAAGTCGCCTTCCGCTATTCGGTGCTGGAGGACATGCTGGCGACCACCGCCGATACCACGCTCTATGACCGCAGCTTCGACGTGAAACTGCGGTTGATCCAGGAGAGCCCGCACTGGCCCAGCCTGGTCATCGGCTTGCAGGACTTTCTGGGGACCGGCGTCTATTCGGGCGAGTATGTGGCCGGTACGAAGTCGCTGTTCGACGGCGACCTGAAGGTCACCGCGGGTATCGGCTGGGGGCGCTATGCGGGCGCGAACTCGATCAACAACCCCTTCTGCCGCAATCTGAACCGCTTCTGCGACCGGACCCCCTCGGTCGGGACCGGCGGCTCGGTCGATTTCGGCCAGTTCTTCTCGGGCGAGGAGGTGGGGCTGTTCGGCGGGCTCGAGTGGCAATCGCCGATCAATGGCCTGAGCTTCAAGGCCGAGTACAGCGGCGATACCTACACCCGCGAGCGCCAGCTTGGCGATTTCCAGCGCAAGACCGGCTTCAATGTCGGGGTCGAATACAAGCCCGTCTCGGGGGTCGAGGTCGGCGCCTACTACATGTACGGCTCGGAGATCGGTGTCCGGGTGAGCCTGAGCGCCAACCCGTTCCGGCCGCTGGCCGACATCGACGGCGAGCCGGCGCCGGTGCCGCTGGCCACGCGCCGCTCGCCCAGCCCGACCGCCGGGGCGCCGAAATTCGGCAAGATACTGAAGCTGATGGACCGCAAGCCGGTCACGACCGCCTTCGAGGATACCGGCATCACCGATGTCACCTTCCCGCCACGCGAGGATGGCGTGCGCTGGGCCGAGGCGGCGATGCCGGCCTCGGCCGATTACGTCTGCCCTGACCAGGCCGCCAAGGCGATCGATGCCGAATACGGTGTGGTCGACGCTGTGACCTTCCGCCATCCGGACGGCACGCTGGTCTGCACGGTGGCGCTGCGCCCCGAAGGCGCGTCCGCGATCCGACACGCTACCCGCATCACCGCGAACTATCCGACCGACTGGTACGAGGACGAGGCCCAGCGCACGGCCGCCGTCGAGAAGCTGGTCGCGGCGCTGGAGGTGGACCGCCTGGGCCTGTTCGGGATCGAACTGGGGCCGACGCGGGTGACGGTCTACATCGAGAACGGCAAGTTCCGCGCCCTGCCGCGCGCCATCGGGCGGACGGCGCGGGCGCTGTCGGCGACCATGCCCGCCTCGGTGGAGCTGTTCGAGGTCGTGCCGGTCGAGAACAGCCTGCCGGTGGTCAGCGTGGTGCTGGAGCGCACCGCGCTGGAGGATCAGGCCGAGCGGCCCGACGCTGCCCGCGCCGCCTGGCTGATGGCGAAGGTGAGCGACGCCGCGCCGCCCGACTGGGGCGACACCGATCTGGCGATGGGCAATTTCCCGCGTATGAGCTGGTCGGTCAGCCCGTCGCTGCCGCTGAACCTGTTCGACCCGGATCAGCCGGTGCGTTTCGACCTGGCGGTCGTCGCCGAGGGCACGGTCGAGATCGTGCCGGGCCTCAGCCTCAGCGCCGCGATGCAGAAGCAGGTGGTCGGCAACCTCGACAAGATCGATCCGGTGAACGACTCGGTTCTGCCGCGCGTCCGCTCGGATGTCGCGCGCTATCTGGCCGAGGGCGACCCGGCGCTGTCGCGGCTGACCGCGGATTACGTGACCAAGCTCAGCCCGGACACCTATGGCCGCCTCTCCGCCGGGCTTCTGGAGCGCATGTATGGCGGTGTCAGCGCCGAGGTCCTGTGGAAGCCCGCCGATCAGAGCTGGGGTCTGGGCGGCGAGATCAACTGGGTCCAGCAGCGCGACTTCGACCAGCTGTTCGATTTCCGCGACTATGACGTCGTGACCGGCCATGCGAGCCTTTACTGGGATACCGGCTGGTACGGCCTCAGCGCACAGCTCGACGCCGGGCGGTATCTGGCGGGCGACTGGGGCGCGACCCTCGGCATGAAGCGCCGCTTCGCCAACGGCTGGGAATTCGGCGGCTTCTTCACCCTGACCGACGTTCCCTTCAGCGAGTTCGGCGAGGGCAGCTTCGACAAGGGGCTGTTCCTGACGATCCCGTTCAACTGGTTCCTGCCCTACGAGAGCAAGTCCGAGTTCTCGACCGTATTGCGGCCGCTGACCCGCGACGGCGGCCAGAGGGTGGTGGTCGAGAACAGGCTCTACCCGATGGTCGAGGACATGGACCGGGCGGGCCTGCGCGACACCTGGCAGGGCTTCTGGGAATGAGACGGCTGGTGCGCATCGCCTTGTTTCTGGGCCTGGCGGCCGGCCTCGCGGCCTGCACCAGCGGGCGCGAGAACACCTTTGCGCGGCTTGGCGGTCTGGCGAAGCTGTCGCTGACCGGCCCGGAGGAAGCCCCGCCGGCACCCGAGCTTACCCGGGCCCAGCTGGACCAGATTCCCTTTGCGACCATCGCGCTGTCCTTCGATGGCGGCCCGCGCAGCTATCTGGTGCCGCTGGCCGACAATGGCGGCTACCTGACCTATCTCGACTCGAACGCGCGCGGTCTGGTGATGCTGGGCGGCGCTGTCACGGCGACCAAGGGGCTGGGCAACGACCTGCGCGCCATCCGTCATCACCCTGACGACCCCGTGGCCTATCCCGGGCCGCTGGCGGACTGGCCGGATTGGCTCTATCGCGACTACCAGTACACCCAGCGCGACGGCGAGGAGTTCTCGATCACCATGGCCTGCGTTTTCGAGCGTCTGGCCCGCGAGACCATCGAGATCGCCGAGATCGAATTCGACGTGGTTCGGGTCGGCGAAACCTGCACCAATGCCGTGCGGCAGGTGACCAACACCTACTGGGTCGAGGAGGACACCGGCTTCGTCTGGAAGTCGGAGCAATGGCTGGGACCCCGGCTGTTTCAGGCGACCGTCGAGATCATCCGACCCTACAGCGGATAGACCCGGGCCGGTTCACACTGAATCGGCCTGAACCTTTTTCTCGTGGGCAGATGGACCGCCTACGGGCTTGCGATGCCATCAAGGGGCTTGCTGTCCTCGCCTGACTGGTGATTTAACCGGATCAAGCGAGAGCGGCGCGCCAGACGCCGCCATCGGAGCGGGGGGTTATGGACGCCAAGCTGATACTGCGTGTCGAGAACCTGGTGAAGCGCTATGGCGGCCTGACGGCGGTCGACCGCGCCAGCTTCGCGGTGCGCGAGGGTACGATCACCGGGCTGATCGGTCCGAACGGCGCCGGCAAGACCACCACCTTCGACATCATCGCCGGGGCACAGAAGCCGACCGAGGGAAGGATCACCTACGACGGCCGGGACATCACCGGAATGGCGACCCACCAGCTGTTCCATCTGGGCATCGTGCGCAGCTTCCAGATTCCCCGCGAATACGGGCGGCTGACGGTGATCGAGAACCTGATGGTGGCGCCGCCCGATCAGCCGGGCGAGTCGGTCTGGGCAACCTGGTTCACGCCCGGCCGCTGCCTGGCCCGCGAGCGCGCCGTGATGCAGCGGGCCGAGGAAACGCTCGACTTTCTCGGGCTGACCCATCTGCGCGAGGAACTGGCGAAGAACCTGTCCGGCGGCCAGAAGAAGCTGCTGGAGCTGGGCCGTGCGATGATGACGGATTCCAGGCTGGTGCTGCTGGACGAGCCCGGCGCCGGCGTCAATCCGACGCTGATGAACAAGATCATCGACCTGATCGAGCGGCTGAACCGCGAGCGGGGCTACACCTTCTGCATCGTCGAGCACGACATGGACCTGGTGGCGCGGCTCTGCGATCCGGTGATCGTGCTGGTCGAGGGGGCGGTGCTGACCGAAGGCCCGTTCGCGCAGGTGAGCCAGGACAGCCGGGTCATCGACGCCTATTTCGGTGGCGGCACCGACAGCGAGGCGGCGGCGTGAGGCAGATGATAGTGGAACAGGATCGTGGAAAGACCGGAGGCGTACCGTTCGTGATCGAGATCGCGGTCGAGCCGAAGTCGAAGGCGGACCAGGAGAAGATGAGCCACGGGCTCGCGCGGCTCGCCGCCGAGGATCCGTCCTTCCGCGTCTCGACCGACCAGGAATCGGGCCAGACCATCATGAAGGGCATGGGCGAGCTGCATCTCGACATCCTGATCGACCGCCTGAAGCGCGAGTTCAAGGTCGAGGCGAATATCGGCGCACCGCAGGTGGCCTATCGCGAGACCATCAGCCGGCTG
>DATHZU010000547.1:0-3585 GCA_035458445.1 Thermohalobaculum sp.
CCACGGGCCGGTTTCCTGCGCCAATGTGCACAGCGCAAGCGAGGCGCCAGCGACGTGACCGGGATGCTGTCAGGCAAGGCGACCATCGTCACCGGCGGCAGCCGGGGGATCGGGCGGGCCATCGTCGAGCGGCTGCTGGCCGAGGGCGCCCGGGTGCTGACCTGCGGGCGCGGCGCCCGGCCTGCCGATCTCGACCGGGCGGCGGCGTGGGTGACGGCGGACGTGGCCCTGCCCCAGGACGCTGCGCGGATCGTCGCCGAGGCCGTGCGGCTGTTCGGCCCGGTCGCGATCCTGGTCAACAATGCCGGCGTGCAGGTCGAGAAATCGGTGGCGGACTCGACCGATGCCGACTGGGACCTGGTGGTGGGGGTGAACTGCCGGGGCGTCTTCAACATGTGCCGGGCGGCGCTGCCGGGAATGGCGGCGGCAGGCGGCTGCATCGTCAATATCGGCTCGATCTCGGGCAATTCCGCCGACCCCGAGATGGCGCTCTACAACGCCTCGAAGGCCTTCGTGCATGGGCTCACCCGCTCGATTGCCGTCGACCACGGGCCGAAGGTCCGCTGCAACGCGGTCAGCCCCGGCTGGATCATGACCGGCATGGCCGACAGCGCCTTCGCGCTGGCCCGCGACCCGGAGGCCGCCAAGGCCGACGCCCTGGCCCGCCATCCGGCGGGACGGTTCGGCGCGCCGCAGGAAATCGCCAACGCGGTCGCCTGGCTGGTCTCGGACCAGGCCAGCTTCGTCACCGGCCAGTGCTTCACGGTGGACGGCGGGCTGACGGCGGCCTCGCCGCTGCAGCCGGGGTTGTTTTGACAGGCGTAGGATTTGTCGTAAAAGTTTGACGATTCATTTTTTTGCCAAGCGATCTTTGTCATGCCGTCATTCGAATTGACAATACCCTACCACTTGTATATATATGTGAACGCCGGGCGATGCCGATCCGGCGACAACCAAGATCCTACCAAGGAGGACACTATGAGGAACCCGACCAATAGCTTCAATCTGACGTGGAGTGAGAGCATCATCTCCGTAGGCTCGAAAGCAACGCAGGGCGCCGCAGTCGCCTGCGTCCTGACGCCGCTGGCGGTGCCTCGCATCGCCGACTGAGCCTCTCAATCCAACAAATGAAAGGAGAGGCAATGAGATGGCTTTTCATTTCCCGACCACCAATCGCCAAATTGGCCTCATGCAAGTGGCCATTCTCCGGGCAATCAATCTACATCCAGAGAGCGCCTATGGGAGTGCAATCGCAGATCAAATTTCCACCGAATCCGGTCAGGAGGTCAGCGATGCCCAAGTCTATGTCGCGATCCGGAGGTTGGAAGCTCGCGACCTCATCCGAGAGGCAGAGATGCCTCGTGGTCTAACATCACAGAATACGCCCTCTAAAGGTTCAAGGGGACGTCCGCGCAAATACTACTCACTGACTGGCTCAGGGAGGAGGGCGTTGCATCACGCGGGTAGTCTCTTAAACAATGGACCAATCCCTGACCGGCCCAACCGATGGAAAGGACCGGATCATGAGGAAACGCCAGGGCTCGCAACCCCCTCGTTGGGTTAGGGCATTCCTCTACACAGCGCTTTGGCCGTCAGGTGATTGCGCAGACATGAGGATTAGGCTTCAGCGAAAGTTTCGCAGGAGTCTTAGAAACGGAGGTGAGAAAGCGACGAGGGAACTGATGCGCCGTGAAGGCATCGGCTGGATGAAAGCAACAGCTCTTCGATCAGCGCGACTCATCGGACTCATGACCCGATTCCTTGGTTGGATATGGCAATTTGCAAGCAGGTAACGTCAACAGAATCAGACACCGACCTGAGCTCAGCATATCGCGCCCAGCCACACCAGAAGTTTCAAGACAGAGCCTCAACCATTGGCTCTGTCTTTTTTTTGTACGCAGAGGCTTAATTGGCCGCATACATTGGCGAATTATTACAACGCCTTGTCTGTGATCACGCTCGTCCAAGCCCCCTCCGGCGCCTTGGTGATGACCGGGTCCGAGCCGCCCTTCATCAGGGTGTCGACCGTGCGCTGGTAGTCGGCCGGGTCCAGCGCCCCGTTGGAACCTGCCGTCAGCTTGGCGATCTCGCCCATCATGCGCTTCTGGTGGCCCTCGGTCTGGGCTCCGGTGGCGTCGTTCTCGAGCACGATGTCGGCGGCGGCGTCGGGGTTGGCCTCGGCCCATTTCCAGCCCTTCATCGAGGCGCGCACGAAGCGGACCATCCGGTCCTCGAAGGCCGGGTCGGCCAGCTTGTCCTCGAGCACGTAGATGCCGTCCTCCAGCGTCGACACCCCCTGGTCCTCGTATTTGAACACCACCAGGTCGTCGGCGCTCAGCCCGGCGTCGATGACCTGCCAGTATTCGTTATAGGTCATGGTCGAGACGCAGTCGGCCTGCTTCTGCAGGATCGGGTCGACGTTGAAGCCCTGCTTCAGCACCGTGACGCCGCCGGCCGAGCCATCGGTCGGGATGCCGAGCTGGCTCATCCAGCTCAGGAACGGATACTCGTTGCCGAAGAACCAGACCCCCAGCGTCTTGCCGCGGAAGTCCTCGGGCGTCTTGATGCCGGTGTCCTTGCGGCAGGTCAGCATCATGCCCGAATGCTTGAACGGCTGGGCGATGTTGACCAGCGGCAAACCCTTCTCGCGGGTCGCCAGCGCCGAGGGCATCCAGTCGAGCACCACGTCGGCGCCGCCGCCCGCCAGAACCTGGGCGGGCGCGATGTCCGGCCCGCCCGGCTTGATCTCGACCTCCAGGCCCTCGGCCTCGTAGAAGCCCTGGTCCTGGGCCACGTAGTAGCCGGCGAACTGGGCCTGGGTAACCCATTTCAGCTGCAGCGTCACCTTGTCGGCGGCGCCCGCGCTGGCCGCCGCGAGCGCCACGGCGCTGGCGAGGGCGGTTGCGAGGATCTTCTTCATTGCCATTCTCCCTGTCGTTTCCTCATCGTTTCAATGGTCCACAAGTCAGAATCCCTGGCCCCGGACCGAGGGGTGCCAGAAGGTGACGGCGCGCTCGGCGATCACCACGAGCCCGTAGAAGGCCGAGCCCGCCAGCGCCGCCACCGCGATCTCAGCCCAGACCATGTCGAGCGCCATGCGGCCGATCTCGGTCGAGATACGGAACCCCATGCCGACGATGGGCGTGCCGAAGAACTCTGCGACAATGGCGCCGATCAGCGCAAGGGTCGTGCAGATCTTCAGGCCGTTGAAGATGAAGGGCCAGGCGGCAGGCAGGCGCAGCTTCGTCAGTGTCTGCCAATAGGAGGCGCCATAGGTATGCATCAGGTCCTTCTGCATCGCCTCGGCCGAGGCCAGCCCCGCCATGCAGTTCACCAGCATCGGGAAGAAGCACATGATCACCACGACCGCCGCCTTCGACTGCCAGTCGAAGCCGAACCACATCACCATGATCGGGGCGATGCCGACGATGGGCAGCGCGGCGGCGAGGTTGCCCAAGGGCAGCAGGCCCCGCTGCAGGAAGGGCGAGCGGTCGGTGAGGATGGCGGTCGCGAAGGCGACGCCGCAGCCGATGGCGTAGCCCGGCAGCACCGAGCGGATCACGGTCTGGAAGAAGTCGGCCCAGA